>CAYLKT010000046.1:5839-7548 GCA_964384305.1 uncultured Thermoplasmatales archaeon
AAAGATCCTGCTCCAAGGCCCTTTGTTAAATGCCTTCCAATTAAGACCTTACTGGGGGCATCAGTCAAAAGCAAATGCTGGGCATCTGTATTCATTGCAATTAGTTCTGCCCCAGTAATTTCACTTGCAACACATCTTGCAATGGTATTTGTTCCAGCACCACCACAACCAACAACTTTAATCGTTGTGGTAAGACCAGCAAGTACTTCCTGAAGCTCCCTATCAACAGAATTCTTAGTACGAGAACTATTCAATACATTATTTTTTACATTTTTGCCAGATTTCTTTGTTTTTTTATTATTTTCATTGGCAATTACTTCTTCAATTATCTTTTTCATCTAAATCAGCCACTCCCTCACAGTAATTAATCCAAACTTAATTGTGATTAATATATTTCTTGCAATATTGTAAAGTAAACTTAATTATTAAATATTTCCTAAATTTTCCTAGCAATATTCAATGAAAAATCCATATTTTTAACCGAATGTGTCAAATAACCCAGTGAGATTCTATCTGCAAACAAAGCGTATTTTTCAATGTTCTTTAAAGTTACATTTCCAGATATTTCAATAACGATGGTTCTATCTATATCTCTTATTTTTCCTGCGATCTTTTGAGAGATGACTGGATTAAGATTATCAAGCATTATAACATCAACATTCATCTTTGCAGCAGTAACTGCGTCTTCTTCATTTTCAACTTCCACTTCAATTACTTTTCCTTTGATTTTGTCTTGTACTCTCTTTATCGCATCTTCTGCAGAACCTGCAAATTTAATATGGTTGTCTTTAATTATTGCTGCGTCAAAAAGACCGGATCTATGAGGCTCTCCACCACCAAGTACAACTGCCCTTTTTTCATATTTTCTAAATCCCGGTGTTGTTTTTCTTGTAGCAGCAACTCTTACATCTGGGTTTATCTTATGGCAAAGATCAACAAGCTTCTTTGTTTCAGTTGCAATACCGCTCATTCTGCCAATAAAATTTAATGCCAATCGCTCTCCTTTCAAAATTGATTTTATTTGACCTTTAATTTCTGCAATAACCGTTTTCTCTTCTACAAATTCCCCATCATTTACTTTCAAATCCATCTTTGCACCGACTTTTTCAAAAACAATTTTTGCTTCTTCAAGTCCTGCAACAACACAACTATCTTTTGCAATGATCTGAGCCTGCGCCATTTCAGAAGCAAATATTGCATCAGATGTAATATCTCCTTCATCTCCAAGATCTTCCTTTAGGAAATTATCAATATCATCCATAGCAGTATTTTTTATATCTGGTCTTTGTTTTAAGGTTTTGGTATTGCATATGAAACTGGGGATTATTGGTTGTGGCGCAATCGGCACAGATGTTGCAAAAGCAGCAGATGAAATGAAAGAAATTGAAAAAATCTACCTGTTTGACATTGACAAAAAAGTCACCCAAGGGTTAAACAAACAGCTCAATAAATCCAAGATGCTGCGTGTAAAAGAGTTTTTAGAAAAGGTTGATGTTGTATTTGAAGCCGCTTCTCAAGAGGCTGTTATTACACACGCTGAAGAAATTCTTTTAGCTGGAAAAGATCTTGTGATAATGAGTGTTGGGAGTTTGTTTGATGATAAATTTGGATTAAAACTTGAAAAAATTGCTAGAAAAAACAATTGCAGGATTTATCTCCCTTCTGGCGCTGTTTGTGGGGTAGATGGGATTCTTTCCGCAAGCATAGAT
>CAYLKT010000047.1:0-7377 GCA_964384305.1 uncultured Thermoplasmatales archaeon
TCAAAATTTTTGTTTTTCTTGGAGGAATAAAGAGGCTTACGGCCTACACCCAGCACATTTTACCATAAATATTGTTTTAGACACTACAGAATTTCACCGAAGTATATAAATACTAGTTGATAACATATAGTTATTAGTTAATAACAATTGGTGATTAATATGTCAATGTCGGTTCAAGAACATAAACTAGAACATTCCCCCACCTTAAATACTGTTCTCATGGTAGAAGAGACGTTAAAAAACACGAATGAAAGTGTAATTACTATCGCCAAACTAAAAAAGATACTTCCCAGACAAGTAAATCACAATACACTAAAGATTATCCTTTTATATCTAGAATATAGCAACAAAATTGCAGTGACATTAAAAGGAATAACTTGGATACATAACACCAACCCACGACTACGTAAAGCAATTTCTGAAGGTCTTGAATTATGAAAAAAGTACGAGTTATTCTTTCACCATAAGCAGAAGAAGTTTATAAGCATTTGAATGAAGAAGCACCCACATCAAAGACAGACCAGACGATACTTAAAGCAATCAATAAAAAAGTGGAGTTGATTAAAGCCAACCCTCATTATGGCAATCCCATTGCTAAGAAACTAATTCCTCAGGAATATAAAGACAAATATAATGTATCTAACTTGTTTAGAGTAGAGCTTCCAAATTTTTGGAGGATGCTTTATACTTTGACCGATGGTGAATTAAAAATAGAAATTATTGCGTTTGTTCTTGATGTGATAGATCATCCAACATATGATAAAAAGTTTGGTTACAAAGGAAAATAATTACGTCTTCAAAAACTCATAAAATATTTGATTTCTTGGGAGGGATAAAGAGGGGATTAAAGATTTCCCATTTTGTTTATTGCCATTTAACATTTGTTTATAAACACCTGTTAAATGATAACAAAGGGTCTATAAACACAACTTGAAAATTTAGTATTCCTTCATTTATTACAAAATGATAAACATACAACAGAACTGGCTTATAATCCCAACCACAAAAAACAATCCGTAAAAATTTACCTTCCGAAATAGTGTTAGATATATCCATTTTAGAATCTGAAATACTTACTTCAAATTATATCTAGATTAAATATGAATACTTCTACCGTATCGGTATCTGTTCGTCCATCTTCATCATATGCTATTACTTTTATTTCGTGTTTTAAAAATACTTTTTCATCCCAGGTCCATGTATATAGTTCTTCTATTGCGTTATGTCTTACTGAATTGTTTTCAACATACTATTTTATTTTTCCAATTTTTGTTGAATGGTTCCTAGTTGATCAAGATATTTAGGGATGGAAATGCTAGCCTGGTTAAGGAGTATATGGGCAATATCCTCTTTGTCTTTAGTTCTCCCAATGAATTTTGGTAAACGACGAAGTATCATTTCATCCCAGTTGTCAGTTTTTTTGATGATTTCAAGAGTCTGAAGAAAATTACTATTGGCAAGTAGAATAGCAGCATCATATCTATTTTTATAGTCAGCAGGGAGCCCGAGTTTGTTAGCAGCAAGATATTCTATCTCTGGAACTGTTGCCAAAACAGGTTGATGATTTCCATGAGAGATAATCGTCTTTTTATTTGTTTTCTCAAGGTCAAACTCAAAGTAATGCTCTTTATCCATCTCATAGATTTGTGGCAGAGATATTTCTATACGGATTTGAATATCTTTGAAAAATGAGGTATCGCATAGAATCTTTGAATTTGGCTGATAAGGTTTGTAAAATTTGATACCCCAGTCTTTTTTTTCTGAAAGCATGAGGTTTTTCTTGACAAGTATATCGTTGACTATTTCAATGTTCTTAGATGTTGCTACAGCATCAACATCTAATGTATACCGAGCACGTTTAAACGGATCTACGGTATAAGATCTAACTGCCCAGCCACCTATTACTACTATGTGTTGTTGTATCTGCTGTAATATATCAAGGGATTGATCTTCAACATCATCTCTGATCTGCTGTGGTAATCGTTCTATGTCATCCGTCATTGTTATATTTCTCCTTTAAGGGTATGCTGGATAGCGCCAATGTCAACATAGATATCAAGGTTCCATTTTTTTTCATATGAACAGCTCCATTTTTCTTTGCCGTATTGTTTTTCTGATTTAAGCCAAATCTTTGTTTTTCCGTTCCTTTTTTCATGGTAGAATTGATCTATAATATCTTGCGAAATAAGTTTTGTATTTAATCCATGAATGATATCAAGATAACATCCAACAATGTTTGCCTCATCTTTTTCTTTAGAAATCTTAAGGAGTTTTTCCATATCTAGCCGTCCTGCTTTTAGAAGGAGGATACAGGTTTCTTCGACACCATGGCTAGTATGAATAGCATTGATGAATACTTGTTCAGGTGTGATATTTGTAAGGCTGTGAAAAATTTCAAGGAATCCTTCATGTGATATACTGGTACTGGTATTATGAATATGTGTTGCATCATGTTTGTTATGGAGGTATTTACGTATTGTTTCAGGTGTTGCATATGTTTCTTTGATTATTGGATAGCCACTTGTAGTAATAGTTTCTTGTTGTTCAGGCTGATATAGTTCATGCAATCTGTGGTTTACAGGGTGATCAGCGAGATGGATAACAAGGGGTTTTTCACAAATCGTTTTTGCTAGGCCATTATTTTGAAGTGTTTTGAATGTCTGAAGGATGGTTTGATAGTGATATTTTGTTTGTTTCTGACATTTTTTAATGTTCATTTTTTGATGTTGATGTAGGCATTGCCAGATTTGATGAAAGCTATTACAATCAAATATTTTAGGATCAATACCATGAATAAAGGCAGTAATGTAAAGATCTGCGGTTTTAGATGCTTCATATCTACTGCTAAGTGCAATGGTTGTAGTTTTCTTTCTATTGATTTTTATGATAAGTTTTTGTTTATATAGCTTAGATACTGCTTTGTATACTGCTTTTGCAGTATAATCTGTAGTTTGAATAAGCGTTTTAAGGTCTACGGGAGCAATAGCTGCTCGGATGATGATTTCATGTTTTGCATTCATGGTAACTCATCTCAATTTTTGTCTTATGTTAGTTCTATTTTATAGTAATAGTAGTAATAGTATTTATAGTCTTGCCATTTTTCATATAAAATAGTACAGTAAAAAGAGAAATGATTAAAAAATTATTATTCAAAATGAGTAACAAGACCCTTTGGACCATCTAATGCCATCTGAATCTCGTCTAGTAAATCCAAGAACAATTTCCCATATCTGCAACTTATTGTTTCACAGTTCACTTGCTTTTTCAATCTCCTATCCCCATATACCTTTTATCCATCTTACCTCTATTCCAAACTCAGGACCCAAATCACCCATTTACCCTTCATAAAACCACTCAAACATATCTCTGCGGAGTTTTGACATTTGCCCATCTGGATGTGTAAAAACAATCCCTTCAACGTATCCCTGTCTATTCCCAAGCATAGATGAAAACAACGATATCAAATCATCCTTGAACCATTTTGAAATGGTATCAAAATTTTTAGGATATCTACCCCATGATTTGTATCTTAAATGTTCCTTACAAAATGTCTCAAAAGGTAACCAGCGAGGCTCTTTTAGGTTGTAAAGATTGCCATTGATTCTACCACCAACCAACTCACCAAAATGCTGACCATCTTGTAAGTTGCAGTATCCACGATCAAAAGAATTCAATAATCCCTTTGCAATAACAGAATTTCCCTTTGAAAAGAAATGAATGTGGTTCTTTCTATTCCAGATACCTATTATCTCGCCATCCTCAATAAGTATTGATACATTTGTTCCGTTTATCTTTTCAATTGCCATTACAGAATCGTCTTCAAACACCCATTCATATCCCGGGTTTATTTCAGGTGTAACAACATACCTATTGTCTATCATTTTTCTGACAAATGGACTTTCCAATTTTGGCATGTCTTTAACTTTCATTTAAATCCCATGATCCATATTATATTAGCAAAATTACAATGTGTTTTTACATTATAAGCTCTGTTGAGAGATCGTTTAAACTACTCACTTCAAAACATGTTTTATAAATGTTCAACATGAAAAATGCCAAAAATTATTTTTAATTTTTTTATACAGAGTAATTCTGGGGCAACAACTACATTTTAGACAGATGCCATCAACATTCTAATCTAGACAAGCAACTACCTGTTGGACGAAAAAAGGTTCTGTATAGTGTGACGATCTTGAATTTGGAGTGGTGATATAAGCAGGAGTAAAAGGAGAGTAAAAGAACAGTAGAGCATCTAATGAACAATAATTTCTACTTCCTTTGAAAAATATTTTTCTGTTTCCTGAAAGAGTAACGTATCATATAATCTTATTAACTCTCCTACTGTAGGGTTTTCTTCATTTAATTTAAACAACTTAGCCCGTCCTATTTCTCTTGTCGGAACAACTATCTTTAATCTTAATAATTTGTCCCAAATTCTATGTAAGGTTGTCCATCCAATGTTTGCATTTTCTGTTATATCTGTTAGTGAATAATCTAATCCCCTTCCTTCTATTAAAAAGTCAAGCACCCTAATTACAGGGGAATCTCCTAGCGCCTCTCTAAATATAGTTGTTTCTTTCATTCTATTATAATATTATGTCATATCTCCTTTATATAACTTTCTAATTTGGTATATTGACGTACCATAATATTAGATAACTTTTATATGATCCAAAGACTTTAGATCTTAAAGATAATGGAAAAAAGAGCAATTCAAGAAAAAATTCTAAGAAAAATGATGTCCATGAAACCCCCAAAATGGGGAAGTTCTCATACTGAAGAAAAGAATTTAGTAAAAGGCTTACCATCACATCTAAGAGGAACAAAAGTAGTCGAAAAAGCAATCAAAGAGTTATGTCAAAGAGATTTTTTCCTAAAATCAAAGAAAACCGGAGAATGGCACGTCTCTTTAAACCCGCAAAAGAAAAAAGAGATATATCGATTCTTAGGATTGCCGCCAAAATGAAAACAATACCTCCATTCCGATAATCTCATCACAGCATAATCGATTTTCCACTTAGCCAACAAGGATACTTTCAACCAACTCACAATGAGGTTTTTAAGGAGAAATTTCAAGTTTGAAACAAATGGCAGAAGCATAATGGCAAAATTGTTACTACTGAACAGAATGTTATTAAGTTGAGTAAAATAGATGCTCTTATACACCCTTTGGAGGCGAAAAATGGCTAATGGCAAACTGAAGAAAAGAAAAATCCAAATGTTAAAAGTAAAACAAAGGTTATGTTATGTTTAACATTCAGAAAACATATCTAGATTAAATATGGATACTTCTACTGTATCGGTATCTGTTCGCCCATCTTCATCATAGGCAATTACTTTTATTTCGTGTTTACAAAATGTTCTTTTATTTAAAATAAAAATATTACACAAATAATGAAAACAAATCGTTTTTAATTTCTTTAAAACTTACAGGCGTTGGAACAAGTTGTTCCATTTCTTGTCCCCATATTCCTTCTCTGTTTTCTATTGTCTTTTTAAATTCATCTAAATCAAATACTTTTTTGTAATATTTTAACTTGGCGTTTATTAAGGAAAAGGAAATTTCTATTTTTTTCTGTGTTAAAAACCAAAGATCATAAACATCCCTAGCTTTGTCTCTGGTAAGTATGGCTCTTACTTTTTCTGCCATTATTTCTGAAGGATCCATTGCAGGTACAGCATATGGGGGTAGATCTTTATAAATTGGAATTATTGTATTTATTTTGAAGGGTTTCAACAAGTTTTCTCTTTTACTTATATCTAGTCGTATATATGTATGACTTCTTTCTGTTCCATCATAAAGTGGACCTTTTACTTTAACCGAGTATTTATCACCTATCTGAGTCTCTTTTATTTTCTTTGCTTTTGTTTCACATCCAAACATCCTCATATTTATTGTAATACTTTTTAATATGGAGGGGACATCCATATTTTTTTTCAAGGTAAAATCAAGATCTTCACTGAATCTGTTTAACCCATAACTCTTTTGCAGGGCTGTACCCCCTTTGAATATTAGTTCATCCTTTGTCTTTTTATAGAGGTTTAATAAAAAGAGATGTTGCACATAGTCTTTTTCAACTTGCCCCAGATTAAACCCAGTGATTTCTTTGTATGATATCAAATCCTTTTTTGTCAACATATTTTATATCGCCTCGTTTATTTTTAGTTTCCATTTAGTATTGTTTTTATTTGTTGGAGGAAGTTGAGGATTAAGTAAATCGTAGCGTTTGTTAAGATATTTTTTTACTTTTTTATAGATATCAATATCATTTAATTCCAATATATATCCAAGTCTTTTAATAACAACGATAGAATCCATTTTTAAGGCGTAATCAATGAGTTTTCTAACATCCAATCTGGAACCTATAGCTTGCATGGTTTCAGTTATAGGACAATATTTTGGAAGGAAGAGAGAATCTATGATTATTTTTTCCATTTCGCCAATAAATACATAGCCATCTGCTATTTTTTCTCTGTTATATCCAAAAGTTTTCTTAAAATTTATAAATTGGATCTCTTCATTTTTGTATTTAATTCTTTTTTTAGATTTTGTGGTTACAACCTGGATTATCCTAGGTATCTGGGTTGTTTTATGATAGTATGCTAACCCCGATAGAAATGAGATATAGGATGGTATGATCAGGTTTGTAGCTATAACTAGAGGATGGGTATTAGGTAATGCATATTTTCCTTTTTCAATTCTATCTACTATTTCTCTATGTTCTAATCTATCTAAATATAAGGCAGCATAGTTTCTGCTTTTTTTTATTAGACGTGCTGCATCTGATATGGTTATTATTCCCAAATTTTGTTCCTGCAATCTATCTATGAATTGTCTTTCATTCATAGTAATTAATATATAACACAATACCTTATTAACTTTTTGTTTGTATATTATTATCAAAAATGATATGTTTGGACAAATGAAAAGAACAACTCTGGTTTAATCCTATGCCCTGTCAAAGTTTATGATAAACATACAACAGAACTGGCTTATAACCCCAACCACAAAAAACAATCCGTAAAAGTTTACCTTCCGAAGTACTGTTAAATATGTCTATTATATCAGACTAAAATGGCATAGATATCTATGATATACCCGAGTCATCAACATTGTTTATTGTTTCTATCGCCAACTAATCGCCAAATAAATGCCAATATTTATGTCTGATAAATGTCTGTTATAACAATCCGTAGATTCTTCCTTTTTTTCACCGATTACTTTCAAAATATTTTTCCCTAGTAATATGCCGCCCTTAAAAATCAATGTATCTAAATGAGGGGTCTTTCCCTCTTCTTTGAGTTTTTGCCATGTTGAAAGAAACAAGGAAAGAAAATAATCCTTCTCAATATAATAATCCTCAATTGTTTATCTGT
>CAYLKT010000048.1:0-1674 GCA_964384305.1 uncultured Thermoplasmatales archaeon
GCGATACTGCGCTCCATACATCTTACAAAGAGGTTTTGACATGGGGAAGACAATAACTGAGAAAATCCTTTTTAACCATATTGTAGAGGGCACGCCTGAAAAGGGAAAAGAAGTAGGAATTAGAATAGATCAAACACTCACACAAGATGCAACAGGGACAATGGCATATCTACAGTTCGAAGCAATGGGCGTACCAAAAGTCAAAACAGAACTATCAGTAAGCTATGTAGATCACAACACTGTACAAATCGGTTTTGAAAATGCAGATGATCACAAATATCTACAAAGTGTGGCATCAAAATATGGGATAGTATATTCAAGAGCCGGAAATGGAATATGCCACCAGGTGCATCTGGAGCGATTTGGAAAACCAGATAAAACACTACTGGGCTCAGATTCGCACACACCAACCGGTGGTGGAATAGGAATGGTTGCTATTGGCGCAGGCGGTCTTGATGTTGCTGTTGCAATGGCAGGTGGACCATTTTATATTACATATCCAAAAGTAATCAAAATTAATCTCACAGGAAAACTTAAACCATGGGTTGCTGCAAAAGATGTTGTTCTTAAAGTACTTGAAATATTTACAACCAAAGGCAACGTTGGCTGTGTCTTTGAATACGGCGGAGCAGGTATAAAAACACTCAGTGTACCGGAACGCGCAACAATTACCAACATGGGTGCAGAATGCGGAGTAACAACATCTGTATTCCCAAGTGATGAAATAACAAGAGAATTTCTCAAAGCACAAGGGCGAGAAGATGATTGGGTTGAATTAAAAGCAGATCATGATGCAGAATATGACAGAATAGTAGATATCAATCTTAGTGAACTTGAACCACTTGCAGCAACACCACACAGCCCAGGCAACATTAAAACAGTAAAAGAGCTAGAGGGCATGGATGTAGACCAGGTGTGTCTTGGCAGTTGTACTAATTCATCATACAAGGATTTAATGACTGTTGCAAAAATTTTAGAAGGTAAAAAAACTCATCCAAATGTTAGTTTTGTAGTGGCACCCGGCAGTAAACAAGTTCTAGAAAACATTACAAAAGATGAAGGGTTTGCAAACCTTCTTTCAGCTGGTGCAAGATTTGCAGAATCTGCATGTGGTTTTTGTATTGGAAATAGCCAATCTCCAAAAACTGAAGCAGTTTCACTCAGAACTAGTAACAGGAACTTCCTAGGAAGAAGTGGAACCAAGAGTGCAAATGCATATCTAGTCAGTCCTGAAACAGCGGCAGCAGCGGTAATAACTGGGAAATTTACAGACCCACGTAAACTGGAAAAGCTGGGAATTAAATATCCAAATGTTGGCATGCCAAAACAATTCTACATTGATGATAGCATGTTTATATTCCCAAAAGACGCAAAGAAAACAGAAATTTATCGCGGACCGAACATCGGTAATCCACCAGCAAGTAACCCGATTCCTGAAACAATATCTGGCGAGGTTACACTCAAGGTGGAAGATAAAATTACAACAGATCATATCATTCCCGCCGGTTCAAAGATGAAATATAGAAGCAATGTTCCAAAATACTCAGAGTTCTTATTTGAAATAGTTGACCCAACATTTCATGACAGGGCAGAAAAAATACGCGACAGTGGAAAACACAACATCATCGTAGCTGGTCTTTCATATGGTCAAGGTTCGTCTCGTGAACATGCAGC
>CAYLKT010000048.1:1774-5187 GCA_964384305.1 uncultured Thermoplasmatales archaeon
ATGGATAAAAGAACGAATGAACAAAGACACCAAGGTTGGGAAAGTAACTGGCAAGCTAACCCATTTCATCATTGAACCTTTTACTCCACATGAAGGAGAATATTACATAGCAATCAAAAGTAACCGTGCTGGCGATACGATATACTTCTCAAATCATGGTGGCGTAGATATCGAGTCAGTGTGGGACGCTGTTGCAGAGATACATGTTGGGATAGAAGAAGACATTGATAAAATAAACATTGAGTCAAAGCTGCCCAAGGATACCCCAAAAGGAAATAAGAAAATAATTGCTGATTTCATTCGTGGTCTCTTTAGGTTCTACGCAGATCTCGGATATGCCTATTTGGAAATTAACCCATTTGCAATAACAGATAACAAAGTTATACCACTTGATCTTGTAGCAAGAATTGATGATACTGCTTATTTTGAGTGCCAGTCAAAATGGGGAGATTTAACATTCCCTGCACCATTTGGGCGTAAACTCTCCAAAGAAGAACATTACGTTAAAGAACTTGATGCAAAAACTGGCGCATCATTGAAGCTTACCATTCTTAATCCAAAAGGCCGTGTATGGACTATGTCTGCAGGCGGTGGTGCAAGTGTCATCTTTGCCGATACAATCGTAGATCTTGGCTATAAAGACGAACTTGCAAATTATGGAGAATATAGTGGAAATCCAGATAAAGATTCAACGTATGAATATGCAAAAGTCATTCTTGATTTAATGACTAGAGAAAAACCTCCAAAGGGTAAACCAAAGTTCTTGTTGATCGGGGGCGGAATCGCAAATTTCACCGATGTTGCAAAAACGTTTGTTGGTATTACCATGGCTTTAAAGGAGTACAAGGAGAAGTTACAAGAGACAAATGTCAAAATATATGTGCGACGTGGAGGACCAAACTATCAGGAAGGGCTTCGACTCATGAAAAAACTTGGTGAAGAATTAGGCGTACCAATAGAAGTCTACGGGCCAGAAACGCATATGACTCGTATTGTACCTATGGCACTCGGCGGGGGGATATAAATATGAAAAACAGACCGGAGTATGTTTTGTTTGACAAAGATACAAAGGCAATTGTCTTTGGTTATCAACAAGACGCAATTCAACGTATGCTCGACTTTGATTATATTTGCAGGCGAGAAGAACCATCGGTCGCATGTATAGTCAATCCAACACGTAGTGGTTACCATAAGTGTTTCTGGGGTACAAAAGAAGTTATGATGCCAATGTATCGCACCCTAAAAGAAGCAACTAACAAGCATAAAGATGCAGATGTTATGGTAAATTTCGCATCATTTAGGAGTGCTTATCAAACATCCAAAGATGCATTAGAATCCAAGACCATACGAACTGTTGCAATAATAGCAGAAGGGGTCCCAGAACGCCGTGCAAGACAACTTGTGAAACTTGCAAAAGAAAAAAACAAATGGATAATAGGGCCTGCAACAGTTGGAGGAATTGCTGGAGGAGCATTTAGAATAGGTAACACTGCAGGAATGCTTGATAACATTGTTGCATGTAGGTTACATCGACCAGGCAGTGTTGCATATGTATCCAAGTCTGGCGGACTATCAAATGAGTTAAACAACATTATTGCTAGAAACACCGATGGAATTTATGAAGGAGTTGCAATTGGCGGAGATAGATACCCCGGATCTACATTTATTGACCACATACTACGTTATGAGAAAAATCCAGATATAAAAATGATAGTGCTGCTAGGGGAAGTTGGCGGGGCAGATGAATACGAAATAGTTGAACTATTAAAAGAGAAAAAAATCAAAAAGCCATTAGTCGCCTGGTGTATTGGAACATGTTCAAAGGTATTTCCCGCAGAAGTGCAATTTGGGCATGCCGGTGCACGAGCAGGTGCAGCACGTGAAACATCTGATGCTAAGAACAAAGCACTCAAAGAGGCAGGTGCAATAGTACCCAGCAGTTTTGAAGATTTTGATAAGAAAATCAAACAAACATTTGACAAAGAAGTTAAAGCTGGTAGAATCAAACCTAGACCGGATGTTGAACCACCAAAAATACCAATTGATTACAAGGCAGCAATACGTGATGGTATTGTTAGAAAACCATCTGAATTCATCAGTACAATATCTGATGATCGTGGCGAGGAACTGATGTATTGTGGAGTTCCAATTAGCAAAATTTTCGAGAAAGATTATGGCCTTGGTGGAGTTCTTGGGCTTCTTTGGTTCAAAAAAGACTTGCCAAAATGGTGTACCAAATTTTTAGAAACCGTTGTACTACTTACAGCAGATCATGGCCCAGCAGTCTCTGGTGCCCATAACTCAATTGTTTGTGCACGGGCAGGAAAAGACCTAGTAAGTTCACTAGTAAGTGGACTACTAACAATTGGACCAAGATTTGGTGGAGCAGTCAAGGGCGCTGCAGAACACTTCACATATTACTGCGACAATGGATATACACCAGAAGAAATGGTAAAGGACATGAAAAGCAAAAATGCCAACATCCAAGGTATTGGTCACAGAATAAAATCAGTGACAAATCCTGATGTGCGTGTAACATTGCTAAAAGATTATGCAAAAAAGAATTTCCCAACAACAGAATATCTCGATTATGCACTAGAGGTGGAAAAAATAACCACTGCAAAACGAGGTAATCTCATACTAAACGTTGATGGTTGCATAGGAATTCTCTGCTGCGACATGTTTAGAAGCATAGGTTACACAAAAGAAGAGGTAAGAGAATTTGTTTCACTTGGTACATTAAATGCACTTTTTGTACTTGGTAGAAGCATTGGATTCATGGGTCACATAATGGATCAAAAAAGGCTTAAAGCGGGATTATACAGGCATCCATGGGACGATATAGCATATATGATGCCAGATAAACCTGAGGAGGTGAAATAAAAAATGGAGGTAATAATGATGAATAAAGATGTAGAAAAAGCAAAAGAACATTTTGGAAAAATTGTCACCGAGCAGCTTGAAAGAATTGAAAAAATGAAATCACAGAAAGGCTGGATAGATTATAGTACGCTCAGCCCACTCATCATTGGAGTTGTCGGAGGAGATGGAATAGGGGCATATATCTGCGAGCATGCAAAAAACATCCTAGATTTTTTGCTTAAAGATGAAGTAGAAAAAGGAAAAGTTGAATTCCGTACAATAGAAGGATTAACAATAGAAAACAGGGCAAAAGTAAACAAAGCCATACCTGATGATGTTCTTGAAGAAATCAAGAAATGTCATGTAATTCTAAAAGGACCGACAACCACACCAAAAAAAGGAGATCCCTGGCCAAATATAGAAAGCGCAAATGTAGCAATGAGAAAGGAGCTTGATTTGTTTGCAAACGTTAGACCCGTAAAAGTCCCAGAGAAGGACATTGACTGGATGTTTTTCAGAGAAAACACTGAGGGGGCATATGTTCTTGGAAG
>CAYLKT010000048.1:5287-7366 GCA_964384305.1 uncultured Thermoplasmatales archaeon
AGAATGGTAAAAGAAGGTCGTGCAAAATATGCAGATCCGTGCAGTATGATCAAGGCGGCAGCATTGTTACTAAACCACATAGGATACTTTGATAAAGCTAAGAAACTTGAAATGGCACTAGATGTCTGTGTACAATACGAGAAGAAACTTGTTATGACTGGGAGAGACAATGGTGCAACTGGTGAAGAGTTTGCTAAATATATTATGGATACAGTAACTAACGCAAACCTGGAAAAGAAATGGAGCGGTTATCAATAAAAATCTATAAAAGTAACTAAATTGATTAAGGTACCAGTTGGCAAGATGGATATTACAGATAGTGTAAGAAAAAGCCAAGATGGTGCCATTCTTGATATTTTTGTAACACCAAAGTCAAAAGAAACTGTATTTCCTGCAGGTTTTGATGAGTGGCGGAAAAGAATTGAAATTAAAATTTCTCAACCTGCAAAAGACAACAAGGCAAATCTTGCAACCCTCAAAGTAATTTCAGAATTTTTTGGCAAATCTATCAGAGATATATATGTCGTTTCTGGCGAAAAGAGCAGGGAAAAATCGGTTTTAATTAAAGGCGTCTCTACTAACAATATAGCAAACAAGATTCAGGAGTTTCTGGATGGATTATAACCAGACTCTAGATGATATTGACAAAGCAATTGATGAGCTTAGAGAAGAAAATAAGACTGTACCAATAATTGTGGAAGGGGAAAAAGACGTTGCTGCACTTCATAAGTTGGAGATAAATGGTGAGATTATACGCCTCAATTCTGGCAAATCTCTTATTGATTTTTGTGATGAAATTGCTCAAAAATACAAAGAGGCAATAATACTTACAGACTGGGATAGAAAAGGAGGTTATCTTTGCCATACCATATGCGAGAATCTTAAAGGCAGAGTAAAATGCAATACATACTATAGAGAGATTTTTTCCAAGCATTCGATGATTCGTACGCTAGAAGGCCTGCCATCTTGGATAAATACAATGAAATTAAAGTCAAATTCTTAGTTTTTAGAAAATAATTGTTGAGGGAGTAAGCAATTTTGGAAATCAGGGTCCGGTGAGAACACCTCAAAAATTATTGCTTATCCGCTCTTTGGAATATGAATATATTTAGGTATAAAAATTTTGCCTAACATGACTTAGGCAATTGACGAAAACAGCTATTGAATGTTGATCTATTTTCTGAGCTAAATCTCAATACTTTGCAGTGAATTTCAATTGCGGCGTCTTTGGTTTTACCGTCTTTGCATTAATTTTTCCTTCTCTTGCAAGCCAACCAACAGCAGAATATGCATCTTTTGGTGTTATGCCCGCCAGTCTTGGAAGATATGGTGCGTCAACATCTCCCATCTGTTCAAGGGTTTCCCATATTTTTCCAGCGTTCTTTCCTACATTAACTTTTAAGTTCGTTTCACCAAGGTTATATCTTGTACCAGTCTTACAAATCTTGTTTTCCTTCACAAGCCAGCCAACCGCAACATAAAAATCGTTTTCCTTTAACTTTGTCGCTTTCATAATTTTGTTTGCTGTCAGTGAACCATTATGTTCTAATGTTCCCCAAACTTTTCCAGCGTTCATTCCATAAGTATTGACAATATTTCTCATCTCAATCCCATCCTCTATTACATAGAATAAACTAAATAGTTAAATAAATTTTCCCATATTTACTCAATTTTGCTGATGGCTATTGACATATTTCAATTAACATTTACAAATGGGGAGAGCAAATAGATATAATTTTATAAGCAATATCTCGATAACAAATAATTAGCTGATGAAGGTCCTGAAAGCATGAAGGGTAGAATCTTAGAAGAAGCAATGAAATGGTATGAAAGTAAGGGGAAAAACCCCGATATCTACGTTGAGGATTTCATTGATCTAGTTGTAGATAAAACTGTAGATTCAGTATTTGAGAAGGTTAAAACTGAATTAAAACAAGAATTTGATAAAGGGACGCTGAAACATGACTTTTTCATCTCGAGCGATTACTATTTAGAGCTGAAACTAAAAGAGATAAAACAAAAATGTATGAAAAATGCACCCAAAGACGAGATCAAATCAAATAACGAACTTTAGAATAA
>CAYLKT010000049.1:0-3664 GCA_964384305.1 uncultured Thermoplasmatales archaeon
TATTGTCTTCCCCATGTCAAAACCTCTTTGTAAGATGTATGGAGCGCAGTATCGCCAATTATTTAATAAAGTTTTTCCAGTATGGAGATGTCAATTGAATAATTTTCAACGCTTTAAAATATTATTTCGGGCAATATCTACAAAATTTTGCGCCTTTTAACAAAATATCAGGTCAATTTTGCGCAAAAGGGAAAATTTAATATTCAACTGCACCATTTTCTGATTTATGAAAAAAACCTTGATGACAACGAAGGAAAAGATAGTCCTGCGTGGCATTTCTAGATACCCTCATCTAAGTGATAGTGACCTTTCATCCATTGTTAATGTAAAACTTTCAACATTTACAGCAATTAAAAGGAGATTACTCAAACAAGGTTTTTTCAGGCCAGTTATTGTACCAATGTTAAATAACTTAGGTTTTGAGTTATTGGGCGTTACGTATACCCAATTTAATCCTGTAATTCCTCTGGAAGAGAGAGTCAAGACTACGAGAAAAACGGTTGAGGTTTTCGATGAAATTTTCTTTTCGGTTGGGGAACAAGAAAAGGGTTTTTCGTTGAACATTTCGAAGAATTATACAAATATTGGCAGAATAAACGAGATCAGGACGGAAACTTTTGGAAAGGTTGGACTTTTAGAGAAAGAGTATCCCAATGAAGTAATATTTCCATTTGAAACAAGCAACATTGTTCACTTTTTTGACTATACAAGAGTCCTATCCAAAATGTTTGCTGGGGGAGATACAACAAACATACCAGTCAAAAAAGATGAATGGTTTAACAACACAAAAAGTATCGAACTATCAAAAAAAGAAAAACTTGTTTTATCTGCAATTGTCAAAAATCCCTTGGCAACGTCTCAGAAAATAGGCGATATTGTTGGCCTCTCTAGACATACCGTTTCTAGGATGAAAAAACAATTCTTTAAAATTGGGCTTTTAAAACAGTTAATTCTACCCGATCTTTATAAACTTGGTTTTGAAATACTTTCTCTATATCATGTAAAATTTGATCCACACAAAGCACCCAGCGGCAAAGACATTGATAAACTGGACACAGCGTATACAGTATTTCTGGGCAATAGAAAGTTTGAGGCAGTATTGATATCAGTTTATCCAACGTATCAAGAGTACAAGAAAGACATGATGGATAAGATTCGCTTTCTAAAAGAAAATGATTTAATATCTTCCCCACCAATGATTAGCGAATATTTGCTAGACCGGACTATATTCATTAAAGACTTTAACTTTGCACCAATTACAACAAAAATCTTGCTCAATCGTGACAAATAAGACGACCTAGAAAATGCATTGGTCGCAAAATAATTGTAATAAAGCATGCAGTTTGCTGAAATGTTGCTTATATTTGCATGATTGCATACATATAGATAAAATACAATTTTAGGTGATGAAAAGTTACTTATACCTAATTTTTATTTGCAGCCCCGTCTATTTGGGGCAAATTATATGATGCGGCACCTCAAATAAAGTTGAATTCAGTTTAGAGGTTGAAAAGATGATGGAAGAAGAAAACGTTCGGGTTTTTAATCCCAGCACTGAAGTTAGTTCTGGAGCATATATTGGCAACATGGCAAAATATAAAGAACTATATGAAGAGTCTATAAGAAATCCAGATGAGTTTTGGGCAAAAATGGCCGAGGAAAACGTAAGTTGGTATAAAAAGTGGGATAAAGTAAAAGAATCTGATTTCAAAGAAGCGGATATCAAATGGTTCGAAGGAGCGAAGTTAAACGTTTCATATAATTGTCTTGACAGGCACATTGAAAATGGTCATGGAGATGATGTTGCAATTATATGGGAAGGGAACGAATCATCTCAAACAAAAAAATTCACATATAAAGAGTTACTTGAAGAAGTTTCAAAATTTGCAAATGTCCTTAAATCAAAGGGTGTTAATAAAGGAGACAGAGTTTGCATTTATTTACAGATGGTTCCAGAACTTGCAATATCGATGCTTGCTTGTGCTCGTATCGGTGCGATTCATTCTATTGTATTTGGGGGATTCTCTGCAGATTCGCTCAGTAATAGGATAAACGACTCTGAATGTAAAATGCTCATTACACAAGATGCAGGGGTAAGAGGTGCAAAGCCACTTCCAATGAAAGTTACAGCAGATAAAGCCGTAGAGGTTACTCCGTCAATTGAATCTGTAATTGTTGTAAAACGTGTTGGCGAAGAAGTTTCTTGGACTGACAAAGACTATTGGTGGCATGATGAGATGGAAAAAGCAGATTCTACTTGTCCACCAGAAGAAATGGATGCTGAGGATCCATTATTTATATTGTACACATCAGGATCAACTGGCAAACCAAAAGGGGTTTTACATACAACTGGCGGCTATCTTGTTTATGCTGCAGTAACTCACAAATATACTTTTGATTATCATGAGGGCGATATTTACTGGTGTACAGCTGATATTGGTTGGATCACAGGGCATTCCTACATTGTTTATGGCCCATTAACAAACAAAGCCGTTTCAATCATATATGAAGGTGTTCCAAATTATCCTGATTGGGGTCGGTTCTGGGCTATTTGTGAAAAACACAATGTAAACATCTTCTACACTGCACCAACAGCACTTAGAGCGCTAATGAAAGAGGGTGACGACTGGGTCACGAAATACGATCTTTCATCACTAAGGATTCTTGGGACTGTTGGTGAGCCAATTAAATCGAAAGAATGGAACTGGTATCACAAACTTGTTGGTGGTGGAAGGTGTCCAATTGTAGATACATGGTGGCAGACCGAAACTGGCGGAATTCTAATAACGCCACTACCCGGTGCAACTCCTTTAAAACCAGGTTCTGCAGCATTTCCATTTTTTGGTGTTGAACCTGTGTTGATGGACGAAACTGGAAACGAGATTCAGGGGAACGACGTTTCAGGAAATCTTGCAATAAAAACAGCATGGCCGGGCATAATGAGAAATGTTTATGGGGATCACGACAGATTTAAGAGCACCTATTTCTCAATGTATCCAGGATATTTTTTCACAGGTGACGGCTGCATGAGAGATAAAGATGGATATTACTGGATCACTGGACGTGTCGATGATGTCATGAATGTTTCAGGTCATCGTATTGGAACGGCCGAAGTAGAAGGAGCACTAGGCAAACATCCAAAAGTCGCTGAAGCTGCAGTTGTAGGATTTCCACACGACATCAAAGGACAGGGCATATATGCATATGTCACCCTAAAGACGGGCGAACATGAAGATGAGAATCTTACAAAGGAACTGGTACAACTTGTCAGAGCGGAAATTGGACCACATGCATCTCCAGACAAAATACAATTTACTGATGGGCTTCCAAAAACAAGATCTGGAAAAATCATGAGACGTATCTTGCGTAAAATAGCAGATGGCGAGGTAGAGAAGATTGGCGATACAAGCACTCTTGCAGATCCATCGGTAGTAGATGCTCTTGTGGAACACAGAAAAGAATAAGGCTTTAATAAAGCCCCTTATTTTTTCTTTTTTTGTTCTGTTTAACTTTTTATTTGAATTTTTGTTTACATGAAACAAGCCATGAAAAAATCAGAATTTACAAAGGTTCTGTGCGAAAAAAAGCTTTTACTTCCACCATTAAGTGGTTTTACAGATTACCCATACAGACAAATTCTTGCGAAGTTCAACCCGCCTTTTAT
>CAYLKT010000049.1:3764-7293 GCA_964384305.1 uncultured Thermoplasmatales archaeon
AAACTTGTGTAATTTTTATGGTGAAAAATCGGGCATTATTAAAATGAGAAAGATACTTCCAAGATACTTTACGTCTTGCATATATCTAAACCGTTTAAAAGCAGATGTAAAAGAAGTGTCTACTCGTTCTGAAGTCGAACTGTTACTGAGTGAAATAAAAGAGAAGGATGGAATTTTGAGTTATAGGTAAAAGAAAAGCCTTAATTCTTAGCATGCATTTCATGTATGGAAATGAACTATGAAAATATAGTGGGGGGCATTGTAGAGCTTATTAGAAAAGCAGAAATAGACCTTCCAAAAGATGTTACTACTGCATTGAAAAAAGCATATGAAAAAGAGCAGGGAATTGCAAAGATTCAAATAGAGAATATTCTCAAAAACATAGAAATTGCAAAAAAAACGAATCGCCCGATGTGCCAGGACACGGGAGTTCAAACTTTTTTTGTTAATGCAGGTGTTGACTTTCCTTTTACTGGCAAATTAAAGGAACTGATTACTGATGCAGTAAAAATTGCGACTGAACAAATACCGCTTCGCCCAAATACTGTTGACCCATTTACTCGTGAGAATTTTAAGGATAACACTGGAGATTATATTCCCGCTATCACATGGGATTTTGTATCAGGTAGTGACGTTCAGATTACGGCCATTCCTAAGGGTGGTGGCAGTGAAAATATGAGTAAGCTTGTAATGCTTAAACCAGGCGTTGGAATAGATGGCGTTAAAGATTTTGTTGTAAAGGAGATGGTCAAAGCTAGTGGCAACCCGTGTCCACCAACAGTGATTGGTGTTGGTATTGGCGGTGGTGCAGATTTGGCCATGAAACTTGGTAAAAAGGCCCTTCTTCGCCAAGTTGGTGTTCGTCATAAGGATAAAAAAATTGCTGGGATTGAACGCGATCTGATCAGTCAGTTGAACGAGACAGGCATTGGTCCCATGGGCCTTGGTGGTAAAACAACTGTTTTGGATGTCCATGTGGAAAAAGCACCGCGTCATCCGGCTAGTCTTCCTGTAGGCCTAGTTGTTCAGTGCTGGGCAGATAGACGAGCAACAATGATTATTCATAATGATGGATCATGGGAGGTTCAGTAACTATGGAATATCATTTCAAAATTCCAATTAACAACGATGATATTAAGAAGTTGTGCGTTGGCGATATTGTTTATGTCTCTGGTACGATCTTTACTGCACGTGATGAGGCGCATCGTGTGATGCTTAAAAAGGATAGTCTCCCTTTTGATCCAAAGCATATGGTGCTTTATCATTGTGGCCCCCTCATGAAAAAAACAAAAGATGGTTGGAAGGCAATTTCTGCTGGCCCGACTACCAGCAGCCGTATGGAACTTTTTGAGGATCGGTTTATAGAGAAATTTGGCATTAATTTTATCATTGGTAAAGGGGACATGGGGAAAAATACGCAAAAAGCCTTACAAAAATATATATGTGTATATGCATCATATACTGGTGGCGCAGGGGCTCTTGCAGCAGATAAAATTATTGACGTAAAAGACGTTCATTATCTAAAGGAATTTGGTATGGCGGAAGCAGTTTGGATATTTGAGGTTAAAGATTTTGGCCCGCTTGTTGTAGCAATGGATGCCAATGGCAATTCCATTTACAGAGGTGATTAACTTGCCAATAGATTTAGAAGAAGTGTCAATAATTATCAAAGATTTCATAAAAACATATGTTGAAAATTCGGGATGCGAAGGAGTAGTAATTGGATTATCTGGAGGGGTGGATTCAGCAGTTATAACAATATTAGCAAAACAGGCACTGGGAAAAAATAAAGTTAAGTGTCTTTTTTTACCGGATGAAACGACGCCAAAGGAAGACATGAAACATTGTGACATCCTTGTAAAACAATTTGATATGCCCTGCATAAAAAAAGACATAACAGAACTTGTAAAACAAACAAGCAATACGTGCATTGTTAAACCTGATAAATACGTGCTTGCAAATGTTAAAGCAAGGATTAGAATGACGCTTCTTTTTGAATATGCAAACGCAACAAAAAGCCTCGTGTGTGGTACATCAAATAAATCAGAAATACTCGTAGGCTATTTCACAAAATACGGGGATGGGGGCGTAGATATAATGCCCATAGGCGACCTATACAAAACCCAAGTTTGGGAACTAGCAAAATATCTCAAAATACCCAAAGAAATAGTATCTAAACCACCATCTGCAGGACTTTTTACAGGGCAGACAGATGAAAAAGAATTGAAACTAAGCTACAACGATCTTGATAATATTTTGATTGGTCTGGAACAAAAAAGGAACATTGATGAGATAGTACGGTTATCAGGTGTAACTAAATCTGACGTTGAACGTATTAGGAAAATGAGGAAAACTAGCCAGCATAAAAGAAGAACTGCACTAATTCCAAAAATAGGCGGGAGGACTCCAGGTCTTGATTGGCGTGCTCCAGTCCAGGAAGGATGATTTACGATTTAATAGTTAATTTTATACCTTCGTTCATATATAATAAGTAGCGAAATGAAAATAAAGTTGTTTACAATTGTGATGACATTCTTGTTTTTTGCTTCGTTATTGACTCCAAATAATGTTGTATCATGCGTTAGAAATCAAAATATCATTAAAGACGCTGGATTTACAAGTCAGATGGTTACAGTTTCAACTGTGCAATTTGAAAGAAATAATATTTCCTTTTTCTCAAATTCCGTTAAAAATATATCTTTAGACGATGCAAACCAGATTAAAGAAAGATTTTTGAGCATAGAACAAAATTTTTCAGGGTCAGAAAAAATCAAGGAACAATTGCAAATAATGCATGAAATTGGCGTTATCTCATCAAATTTGACTTTTGATCTGCTTATGTCGATGCTTGAAAAGATAAATAACTCTTATCGCCCTCATTTATTAAATGCAATAATTGATGGAATTTTTGTTAGACCTACAATGATATCACATTTTACTTTAAATGGCCGTATTTGTGGTATTCTTCCAATTAGAAAACCTTTGTTCTGTGGACCACTCGTTGATGAGAATTGCGTAAACGGTTTTGCTGGTTTTTTACCCATGTATTTAGGCATTAGCCTTAATACTGTTTATGTCACTGCCATTAGCTATAGAAGTCATGGGTCCTATGATGAAGTTTTTTCCCGTTTTAATGAGTTATTGATTCCCTGTATTGGAATGAGTATTGCATTTATAGATAACACAAATGCTTCTGAGCCTAATGTTTTATTTGAATATAATTTAGATATTTGTCTAATGGGTGCCATATGGGGGATTACTAAGCAAGATGGCAAGATATGTGAGAATGGACTCAATCATAGATCTTGACTTGTACGTTCTAATTCAAAAATAATAAATTTGTAACCAAAGGATGTGTTTCATTGGGAAAAAGAAAAAAATAAAAAATAAATTTTGCAAAAATATAGGACCAGATACTGATCGATACATATTTTCAACCGTTGATTGCGCTCTTTTAGGTTTGGCAGGCCGGTTATATTTGGGAGAAGCAGAATAAACCTGATAATGCATACAAAATTTCAGATGGATA
>CAYLKT010000050.1:0-7285 GCA_964384305.1 uncultured Thermoplasmatales archaeon
ATGGCGTTGCTATTAGCGGATAAAACGGACATGAATCAGAAACAGTTATTGCATCCGGGGGATGCATTAAAACTCCTGAAATATGTGTTAGTTCATCAGACCTCATCAAATTTTCTTTTCCTTCCCCAGGCGTCCAGACATAGACTCCAACTGAGGCTGTGACCAGGATTATTACGCCCAATATTACAATCAACTTATCATTCTTTTTCATATTTTATCCCCCATTTTGAATAATTATATCTACTTTAGTATATTTGTATCTTTCTATATAACATTTTCTATTTTTCTATGTGAATAATAGTATTAATAGGATAAAAGTGAAAATGATGCATAAAATGAAGTAATTAGACTATAAATCAATAGAAAGTCAAACTACCCTCCCGTTTGGCCTTGATTAAACATATATGTAAAACAATAACACCTAATGCTATAAATAATATCGAGGAAATCAGCAACACGCCAGCATAAGACAGCATCTCGGACACACGGGCGTAGAAGGAATCAAAGATCTTCTTAAACCCTCTATGGGGTAATAGAATGGGAGGTATTTTGCCATCATCGTTTCTTTTTCATTAGCGCACCCCAAAAAAGGAAATTGCATCTCTTTCCTTAAATCATGCCATGTTGTATTCTACATACTAACATTCGAGATTTATCCTTTTGATACCTTTTACACCTACCAAGCTTTAGAAAAGCTTATCAATATATTTAATAACAAAATGACATATTACCGGACCTCAGGAGTACAATATTATGGCAGAAAATGAAATACCCAAACAGTTACAAGATCAAATAAGTCGATTACAACAACAAAGGGCACAACTGCAGATGATAACCCAACAAAGACAACAAATTGAATTAAGATTAAAAGAGGTTGAAGAAGCCTTAGAAGAACTAGAAAAAACAGATGTGAAAACACCTATCTATAAAAGCGTAGGTGCAATACTTATCAAAGCAAAGGGTAAAAACGATGTCGTAAAGGAGTTAAAAGAAAATAAGGAGTCTTTGGATTTAAGGAAAAACACCCTAGAAAAACAAGAGGGGAGAGTGAAAGAAGGTCTTAATGAATTGCAAAGCAAAGTACAAAACGCATTAAGTATGTCTGGCAACAATCCTTAAAGGACTATTGGAGTTGTTAAGTAAATGACTAAAAAAAGATACTTTTCAACGAATAACGATTTCAAAACAGGCATATTTTGGAAAATATTACTAATTGTAGGTTTTGTCTTACTTATTTCTTCTGTAATTATAAACATTCTAGATATAGATGGAATTGAAAAAGATACTCCAGGAATAATTCTTGCATTTTCCATATTGTTTCTAGGCGGTGGGCTTTTGGTATACTTTATATCACGTCAGTTTTTAAAACTCAAAGAAATCGCAGATGATATCGAGAAGGAAGAAGACGCCTAACAAAATTTCTATCTACCGAATCTTCTTTTCCTTTGTTGACATGTTCTAATTGCCTTTAAAAAATCTCTTTTTTGAAACGCTGGCCAATAAACATCAGAAAAATAAAGCTCCGAATATGCAAGTTGCCATAAAAGGAAATTAGAAATCCTTTCTTCACCAGAGGTTCTAAGAATTATGTCGGGATCCGGAATGCCATTTGTATAGAGATATTTTGATACTATTGGCTCTTTGATTTCTTCAATATTTAATTTGCCTTCTTTAACATCTTTTGCAATTTTTTGTATTGCTTGAATTATTTCGCCTCGCCCGCTATACGCAAGAGCAATATTAAATGAATAATTGTCATAATCTTTTGTCTGGTCCATTATATTCCTTGCCGATTCTACAATGTCTTTTGGAAGAGATTCCAAATGACCAATAACTCTTATTTTCACCTTGTTTTTATGTATTCTTGAGTCTTTAGCTGCTCTATCAAGCTCTTCTTTACAAAGGTGCATAAGTGTTTTCACCTCGCCAGTTGTCCTGTCAAAATTCTCTGTTGAAAACGCGTAAACCGTAAGATTTTTAATTCCAAGCTCAAAAGACCAGTCTAAGACCTCTTCCAATTTATCAGTGCCAAAAAGATGCCCTGCTTTTGGATCAAGACCAAAAGATTTGGCAAAACGGCGATTGCCATCCATAATTATTGCAACATGCTCTGGAACTTCATCTTTTTTTGTTTGTTCTAGAAGTTTTAAATCCTTAAAACCATCAATTTTTTTGGAGATGAAAGTATATAACTCAGATTTATAAACCATAGTTGCAAGTTTTCTTGCTACATTACTATGAATGGCATATTTTTCAAGTACATCAAATTTTTTTCCAGCAATGGATTTAAGTGACGGCTTTTTTGATGCTATAAATTTTCCCCCATTCTGTCGATTTTTTATACTACCCAGAGTAATTATTCAATAAGAATGCAACTATTTTGCGTATATCCATCTAGTTTTACTTGGTGTGTTTTTTGACGAATTTTTTGATTTCTTCAATATTTTCAATAACCAATTCTGCTTTTCTTACACCAAATCTAAATGGATAAGTATCGGTTTCGTCTCTTTTCAAAACAATAACGGGGTTTCCATTATAATTATCTTCTTCTGCGGACATTTCAATAGCCTCCTTCTCTAATTATATAATATATAATAATAGATACAGTTTAAAAACCCTTTTGTTTTTTGGAATAGGGACAGATGAGGGCATTTTCCAAAAAAAATTGCCAAAGTGTTTATATAAGAAAAAGATATACCGCCTCCTTACACGTCAAGGGTGATACTTCTGGGAAATATAAGACCGACCTTCATAAAAAACACATCAATAGATCTTGCGAAAAGATATCCAGACCAATTTAAATATGATGATTTCCAGCATAATAAAGTAAAAGTTGGAGAACTATGTGACGTAGGCAGCAAACTTCTTAGAAATCGCATAGCTGGATATATAACAAGATATCTAGCAAATCAAAATAAGAGCAGGCCCGATCAACCAATTTCTGAGTAGTAACCCAATATTTATTTTAAGGGGGCATTTCTTCAATTGGGTGAATTTATAGAAACGATTCAAAAAGCAATAGATGTTCTGCAAAGTGGAAAATTTGTCCTAATTTTTGATGATGAGAATAGAGAAGGAGAAACTGATTTTGTAATTCCATCAAAGTTTGCAAGTCCCAGTTCCATAAGAACAATGAGAAAAGATGGTGGGGGGCTTATCTTCATCATGATCTCTAACGAAATTGCAAACAAATTGGAACTACCGTTTTTAGCAGATATTTATTCAGATATAGGAGACAAATACCCTGTGTTAAAGGAGCTCGTACCAAATGATATCCCTTATGACTCGAAATCTTCATTTTCACTTTACATAAACCATAGAGACACATACACAGGAATTACAGATAATGATAGGAGTCTAACAGTAAACAAATTTGCAGAACTTGCTGAAAAAATAAGAGATCTTGAAAATGGAAAAGCATTAAAAATGCTTGGGGAGGGATTTAGGTCACCAGGACACATTCCAATCTGCGTTGCATCAGAAAAACCTTTAAGAGATAGGTTTGGACATACTGAACTAGTCGTTGCACTTTTGAAAATGGCAGGTATGACTCCTGTTGGAAGTGGCTGCGAGATAATGGGTAATGATGGAAAAGCACTTCCAAAAGAAAAAGCAAGAGAATATGCCAAAAAACACGGTCTTGTTTTTTTAGAGGGAAAAGATATTATTGAGGCTTGGAAAAAATGGTCAAAGTAATGGCTACTGGAACATTTGATCTTTTACATATGGGTCACATTTATTATTTAAAAGAAGCAAAAAAGCTTGGAGATACTCTTTCGGTTGTAGTTGCTACTGATTCAACTGTCAGAAGGCTTAAACATGAACCGGTCAACCCAGAGAGAATTCGCCTCAATTTAGTCAGGGAGTTGAAGGTTGTTGATGATGCATACATCGGTCATGAAGATGATATGTATGAAATTGTAAAAGATATCAAACCAGATATTATTGCCCTTGGTTTTGACCAACTCCATGACGAAGATAAAATTAAGGCTGAACTTAAGAAACGAAACATTGGTGCAAAAGTCATTCGTTTGACAGAGTTTGAAGGCGGTAGCGATCTTGAAGGGACTCGACGCATTATTGGTAAAATTATCTCGGCATATGAATTTCAAAAGGCAATGGAAAAAATTGAGGGGAAATGAAACTAATTGGTATTGCAGACACAACATTTGCCCGATATGACATGGGTGGCTCAGCAATTGATGAAATAAAATCAAATGCTACAGGCTTTAAGATTATCCGTTACACTGTTCCAGGAATAAAGGATCTTCCAGTTGCTTGTAAAAAACTATTTGAAGAAAAAAATTGTGATATCGTAATGGCTTTAGGTATGCCTGGAGCAAAACCAATTGACAAACAATGTGCTCATGAAGCAAGCACTGGCCTGATACAAGCACAACTCATGTGTAATAAACACGTCATTGAAGTCTTTGTACATGAAGACGAGGGCAAAGAAGATAAAGAACTTGCATGGCTAGCAGATCAACGTGCAAGGGAACATGCAATTAATGTTTTAGACTTACTATTCAAACCTAAAAATCTCGAAAGACAAGCTGGAAAGGGGCTAAGAGAGGGTTTTGAAGATGCTGAACCTTTAAAGGAGTAGAGAGTGAATAAAATGGCAAAAGAAAGTAAAATAAGAATTGGAGCTGTTGTATCTGAATTTAATTATGACATAACCATGATGATGTATGAAAAAGCAAAAGAACATGCACTGTTTCTAGGCGCAGAGATTACTCAAACAGTAAAGGTCCCGGGTGTTTTTGACATGGGACTTGCAATAAAAAAACTCCTCGAAAGAAAAGACATAGATGGCGTTGTAGCAATAGGTGCGGTAATTGAAGGTGAAACCGAACATGATGATGTTGTAATCTCACATGCATCAAGAAAGATTGCCGACCTTGCAATTGAATATGGCAAACCAGTAGGACTTGGCATCACTGGCCCAGGTATGACACGTCTTCAGGCAGAAGCAAGAATAGAACGAGCAAATGCAGCAGTAGAAGCAGTAGTAAAACTACATAGAAGGCTTAACCTTTAAAAACAAATGATTTAGTTGTATGGTGTTTCTGCAGGGTGCCAGTCTATTTTGAAACATATACTTATCTTTGGGTATAGGTCTAAGGACCGCCCAAGTATTATTTTTGGTAAACAAGTCATTTTGTTGTATTTTAAACCAATCCAGTCACTGTAGTAATTTTGATCCCATTTGTTTATAAATGCTTGTGTAAAATAACCACCATATGTATTATTTATGAGATTATTTTTTGTTATATGATTATTTATTGAGTGGTATTCTATCATAACACCGGCCATCTGATTATTTAAAATTATGTTGTTAGTTATCAGATTTCCATTTGAATAGTAATCAAGTGTTATTCCATGGAAATTATTTGACAGGTTGTTAAACTGAAATATGTTTTGACTAGAGCAAAATATCCAAATGCCATCACTATTGGAGATATTTGAATGCTCTATGAGGCAGTTTGAACTATATGCCATTAACAGCCCATTATCAGAATGGGTAAGATTTACATCTGTTATTGTTGCATTGGTACAATTTGTTAAAATAACCATTCCTGCATCTTTTGGAACTGTGAAATCTTTTTGGTTTTTATAATAATACAAAGGTTCGTCATTTACTGTGTTGTTGTATATGTTGTGTAGAAAGTATCCCATGAAAATTCTAGGTCTTGCTTCATTTTCATATGGTGAAAATGTTATTCCATCATCATAAAATTGGTTGTTGCAAATAGTTAGATTTGTAACTCTTAAACCAAAAATACCCAACTTATTATCTTTAATAATATTATTTTTAATGTTATTGTTAGATCTTGTGACACGTACTCCTGCTCGACATATATCATTTTTTATATCCGTGGCCCCATGTATTATAGTAAAATTACTTAATGTTACTCCTTCAACATTTATTGTAATTGTATCGCCTTTCACCATTCCATCGATAATTGTAGCGTGTTTGTCTTCACCGATTAAATCAATTTTTTTATTGGCAACTAAATTTTCACAATAAATTCCATTGTATACAAAAACTGTATCACCCTCAGATGCATTGTCTATAGCATCTTGGATTTTTGTGTAATCTGCAGATCCGTTATCATCAACATATATTGTCTTTACATCATTATTAAATAGATAGGGGTTTTGTGCTGGATGGCAGTCAAACTTAAAAATTGGGAAAATGTTTAATTTTTTATGCGTATAAGTTAAAAAACCAGGTATAATCTTTGGGAAGCATTCCATAAATGGTAGTTTAGGTCCTATCCAGTCACTCCAATAATTACTGTCATAAATAACATTTGTAGATTCCATAAACGTCTGATGTCTTTTCACCCAAGAAATAGCTGGCTGATCATGCTTATAACATTTTATGAAATTATTATGATGAATATAGAAGTTGTTGCCGCCTTCTAAATAACATCCATAGCTGCAATTTACAAAAGAGTTGTTGTAGACGTTGCTATTATCTGCATGTAATGAAATTCCACCTCGATGGATATTTCTTAGTATATTGTTCCTAATAGTTAGATTTGACGAAAGTCCAATTAAAAGCCCAATGGTTGTATTTTGAATAGTCATATTCTCAATAATTACATTGTGACAATTTATGATTAAAACTTGGCCAGCATCTTGATCTGAAATTGTGATATTTTTTCTATTTATATATATGTATATGGGTCGATCATTGACCATATTATTTTCAACTGTGTTGCTTAATATTTCTTCTGGTTTACCACCTAAACAAAGACCAGAATTTTGAAAAGTATTATTAGTAATGATGTTGGAGAGACCACCTATTTGCATACCAAAGATGTTGTATTGAATGGTGTTGTTAGATACTGTACAGTTGTTTGATGAAGCAAGCCATATGCCAATATCATTATTTCTCACAGTATTGCCTGTAATGATATGGTGATTTGTTTTTTCTACATGTATACCTGACTTGTACTGGGAACCTGCATTTATTATTTCAAGACCAGAGATGACACATCCGTCCACTTGAAGATCAATTACATTACCAAAACCACAGCCGTCAACAATTGGTTTACCAACATCACCCCCATCGCCGAGTTCAGATGGCATACCAATTAATGTAAGTTGTTTTTTTACAACTATGTGTTCTTTATAAGTCCCGCTGTAAATCTTAATTATATCCCCAAGATTTGCCTTTTTAACTGCATCTTGTATTCTTGAAAAATCTCCATCTCCTTCATCATCAACCGTTAACATATCGCCAGTCGCAACCGTTATTTCCTCGGTAGTTTCT
>CAYLKT010000051.1:0-7220 GCA_964384305.1 uncultured Thermoplasmatales archaeon
TTTTAGAAAAATTCATAAATAATCACCGATATGTGCCCATAGGGGAGTTTATGAATAGGAAATCTGTCCTCATCTTAGCAATAATCGTAATAGGTGCTGTACTTGTCGCTACAAATATTTCTGCAGAAGAAATTAGTACAACAGATCATAACATCAAAATTAACACCGAAAATGAATATTTGAAAATTATAGAAACTTTGAATTTGGAAGGGAATTCCAGCCAAAAATATGCCAAGTTGGCGTTCTTTATTCCTTCAGGTGCCCAAGAAATTGAAACTTTGTTCAATAATAATCCAAATGATGATTATGAACAAGACAGTGGTCAATATACATACAATATATCCAATATGAATTTGTCTGCAGATAACATATTACAGGTTTCAATAACATACAAGCTTGGGAAGAACACAACTGATTTTAAAAAGATAATTTCAAGACAAACCAATACACTTTCAGTTACATTCAATGAAAATGAGATATACAGTGCAGATAATTTGGCACAAGGCTCTTCATTTTCACTTAAGTTATACACCCCAACAGAAAGGCCTCTTAGCTGGTATGTTGTTGCATTGATAATGCTTCTTGCCATTCTTCTAATTGTAGCTCTTGCTTATACATTCAAAAAACAAAAATCAACAAAAATTGCAAGTTCGAAAGTCGAGTCTAAAGAACTTCTAAGTACAAAAAAGACCTTGCTAATGTCTGTTCTAAAAGAGATAGAAAAGCAGCACAGGGCAAAACAAATTTCAGATGATACATATTACAAATTAAAAGAGCAATACAAACAACAAACAGTGAATGCAATGAAAAAGCTTGAAGACATAGAATCAGAAGTCAAGTAAACTTTGTTGAAGGTTTTCTTTCTTTTCGGCTTCTTTTACATCTATACTTTCATTTTTTTCTTCTAATTTTTCTTTAACAACTTTTTTTTCTGAAAGTATTTCATTTAGTTGACCTTGATTTTCTTTTCCCAATAGAAATTCCACTTCACTCTCGGAGAGATTTAGTTTTTGTTTCATTTTAATTGCAAAGTCTATATCATGGATAAACATGCTTTTAAAATATGAGGTAAAATAATCTTTGCTTTTTCTGTTTGAGTTATGACATTCTTTGCTAATTTTTTTTAGTATTGAATCTCTAATCTCTCTATTTGACTTTGTACTCTTTGACTGTTTTAACCATGTTGGAAAATTGTAACGAGTGTTTGGATAATTTCTTGTTTTTGCTGTTGCCACGCCGCCATTCATTAAATCAGAAGAGTATGCCCATAATCTGTAGTTTTGTCTTTTAATCGTTCTTCCTAAGAAAATATCTGCCTTTGATAGTGAGTCATAACCATTTGCAAGATCTGAAAAGTCTTTGTATTCTTGCGGAATGTTTTCATTAAGCCACAAAAGCACTTGGTTTGGATCTTGATCAAGTCTTAAAACGTGCCGTCTAATAGAACGCAAATTTTTTGTTTTAAATATCTCTCTCATCACTGCAAATATGTCACTTTCTCTATCACGATAACCAAGAGATGCAAGTGCTTTTTCATCGATTTGTTTTTTATCAAGACTTATGGACTGCAAGTCATTTAAAGCAGAACGAATGTCTCCATTGCATCTGTCAGCAATAGCAGCAATAACCTTTGGATCCACGTGTATCTCTTCTTTCAAAGAAATCTTTTTTAAGAGGTTTGCAACATTAAAGGGCTTCGGATTGTAAAATTTTATTTGTTTACATAAATTTTTTAAAACTTCTCCACTACCCTTTACCAAGCCATAGTAATCGTTTACAATTAAAATAATTGGTTGACTTGAATATTTAATGGTTTCAATTATTGCTTTTTTTCCACCCTTGTCACTAAACTCACTGGACATGCCATCTCTTTTTTCGTATAAATTGTCTGCTTCGTCAAGGATAATTAACTTTCTCCCACCAGATTTCGATGAAATAAATCTCCCCTGGTTGTCAAACGTCTCATTTATTGATCCTACAGTTGCTACACTTTTGATTTTTTCGGCATTTCTTGCATCAGATGTATTAAGCTCGATTATCGGCCAATTATAATCCCTTGCGAGTGCCATTGCACTACTTGTTTTTCCAATTCCTGCCCTTCCAGAAAGTACAATCGCCTTGTACTGGGGCTTTCCCCGTTTCCAAGAATCAGCCCATTTTCTGATCTCAAGCACTGCTCGGTCATTTCCCACAACATTGCTTAGACTCTTGGGCCTATATTTTTCAGTCCAGTCCTCCATTATAGGAGAGATAATGAGCCTTGCGTATTTTAATATATTTGTTAAGGTGCTACCTATGCGTACATAACCTTTTTATCACAATCCCTTGTTTCATTTTTTCAAAGGCGAGGATGGCCCAGCCCGGCACGGCGAAGGATTGCTAATCCTTTGGTTTTACGACCGCGGGAGTTCGAATCTCCCTCCTCGCGTAAATTTTAAAAAAATTATTCTATCTTGCGATTCATTTTTTCAAGTCTTTTGAACTCAGTGACATCTCTTGATATTCCTGCCGTACCAACGATATTTCCACTAGAATCAAATCGGGGAACTTTTGTAATATTAACCCACCGTTCATTGCCATCCACATTAGTTATTCTCTCAAGTTTGTTTATTATATACTTCCCCGTCCTCAGTATCTCTTCATCATCTTCAGAAGAATGCCGAGCCTGCACTTCAGGTAAGAAATCAAAATCAGTCTTTCCTATCATTTCCTCTGGCGTAACATGAGAGTGTACCGCTTTTGCTTTATTTACCATTACAAACTTATTATTTTCGTCCTTAAAATAAACTGAATCGGGAATGTTGTCCAACAAAGTTTGTAGAAGATTATGTTCTCTTGCAAGCTTTATTTCAGTCTGTTTTCTATCGCTAATGTTCCTTAATACTAAAACAAAATTATCTATTTCATTCTCACCTTTAACAAGGAAAAAAGAACTGATTTCCACGTTCAAAATCTTTCCTTTACTGTTTTGCATTTCAGTTTCGCAACTTTTTGTTGATTTTTTAGTCAGCAAGTCACCAAATTGCTTTACAACAAGCAGAAGAGATGTAGGAGTTAAAATATCCATACTAAGGAAATTCTTTCCAATAATTTGTTGTTTTTTAAGGTCAAATAGTTTCAAAACGCATGCATTTACATCAAGAATCTCACCTCTGGCATCAAGCACTATCATACCATCGGTTGTACTTTCAAATAAGCCAGAATATTTCTCCTCACTTTCCTTAAGCTTCCTTTGAGCTTTTTTTTGTTCCGAAATGTCTTTTATTATGCCAATCGTACCAGATCGTTCACCACACTCTTTTTTGAAAACACTAAGCGAAATGTCCACATCAAACAATTCCTTATTCTTCCTATACATTTCCGTTTCAATGTGGTGTTTCATGCCTTTCTGTCGCACAATTTCGGAGCTTATCTTCGTCCATTCTCCCGGAGGGTAAAGCATCTCTACTTTCTTGAAATGCATTTCTTCTTCAGTCATTCCAAACATTTTTTCTGCATATTTATTCCATGATATGATTCGTCCATGCCCATCAGTAAGCATAATCGCAACTGCCGAATTTTCAAACATACCTCTATATCTTTCTTCAGAATTTTTAAGTGCATCTTCTGCTTTTTTACGCTCTGTTATATCCCTAATGAGAACAAGCATTACAGGACTTCCTTCCAACATAAAAAGGGAAGTAGTAAACTCAGTTGGAAAGCAAACTCTGTCTTTTTTGATATTCTCAGTTTCAAAATTTATGCCGCCTTTTGCAGCCATTTCGTCCATTAACTGATCCCAGTCAATTGACTCTGCCAAAATGTCCTTGAGAGACATTGTCGCAAATTCATCCCAATCATATCCAAAAAGTTCGCAAGATTTCAAATTGGCTTCCATTATATTTCCATCGAGATTTGTTAAAAACGCTGCGGCATCCACCTGTTCAAATAATGTTTTATATTTGTCATATGAAGATTTTAAAGACGAATCTTTTTTGAGATCAAACCAATTTTTATTGGGTTCCTCTAACATAATTCATCACGCGGCATCCCATAAATCTAGCAACATTTGCCAAATCATTAACACTTTTTGAATATATTGTCAATATTTAAATGTACTTTACCAACAGATAATCAGATTTTTGCAAGTTCTCCTTTGAGCTCCATTATAGCTTCCACGGGAGATGGATCAATATTTCTCAGAATTGCAATATAGTTGCTTATGTAATCGCCAAGATACATAAAATACATCATTTTTGCAAGTCTTTTTTTGCCTTTTGGGTGTACCTCTATTACACCTGCCGAAACATCCTGCAGTAATTTTTTTGTGAAATCCAAGCGTTTTTTCATATAGATGGACTCTGACTCTGCATCTCTGAACATGACACAAGTAAATTTCTTGGATACCTCTGGATTCATTGACCAAGCCACAATATCGTTATGATTACATTCCGAAAATTCGTCATATCTGCAGATTATTTTGCTGTTTTCATTGAATTGTGTACACCATCTCCGTGCAATTGGATAATATGCACCCCAGCCATACACTTGGGGGGTTGTATTCAAAATCTTTCTTGCCAGTTGCTTTGAAAGATTATCTTTTTCTGGAACTGATTTTTTGTTGTGTCTTCTAAAATCTTCCGTTACTTCTATTGTTTCTTGAATTTCAGAATCAATATCATTTTTCAAAATTCCTACTTTTTTTAAAGCGAGAATTGACGAAAATAAAATATATGCTGTCGCAGCCCTTGGTTGAAGCCCAGAAGGTATCTTTATATGGGGAACTTCTCTTTTTTTACAATATTCCTCAAGTTCTCCACCAGATGAAATACCTATTATTCTGCAGTGTTTTTGATATGCATGCTTAAAAGTGCTTAGGGTTTCCTCTGTGTTTCCAGAATAGCTCTGGGAAAGAAGTAAAGTATTTTTATTTGTCCATTTTGGAAGATCATACTCTCGCGTTACATGAATCGGCACATCGAGTTTATCTCTGAAAAGCACTTGAACTATATCTCCAGAGATTGCTGATGCGCCCATACCGCTTACTACTATGTTATCAACTTTGAATATACTATTTAACTCAGTTGAACCTACAATTTCTATTGCTTCTTTTATATAATCTGGAAAACTCTCAACAGCATCAAGCATTCCGGATTTATCAATCTTTGAAATCAAATCTATGTCATCTAACATAATAAGCAAACCACTGCTCCATCCTACGTATCAAACCCTGTAAAAGTTGCTCACTATTTAGACATTTTCATTAAAAAATAAATCTCAATCTAGCACCTTGTTTTTGACTTGCATTTTTTCCACTTTAACAAAAAGAGACTGCCGGTAATTGTACTATTACTCCTAATTTGTTCAAACAGCAAAATATCTAAATATGTTGTATATTGCAGTGGTTGCCTTTGGGGGATAAAGTATGGCAAAAAAAGAAATGAAAAAGATACTTGTAACAGGCTCAGTAGGGCAAATCGGTTCAGAACTAACAATGGCCTTACGTAAAAAACATGGAAATGATAATGTTCTTGCAACCGGTAGAAAAACCAAACCATCTGAAAAACTTCTAAATTCTGGGCCTTTTGAATATATCAATGTCACAGATAAAGAAACTATTGAAAGAGTTGTAAAAGAATATAATATAGATACTATTTATAACATGGCAGCAATTCTTTCAGCAGTGGGGGAAGAAAAACCCATTTTATGTTGGAATGTAAATATGAACGGGCTTTATAACATCCTTGAACTTGCAAGAGAATATGAACTGACAAGGGTCTTTGTGCCAAGTTCAATCGCAGCATTTGGTCCAGAAACACCAAGAATAAATACACCTCAAGAGACAGTTCTAAAACCAAAAACAATGTATGGCGTTACAAAAGTTTCAGGAGAACTTCTTGCAGATTATTATTTCAAGAGATTTAATGTAGATATAAGAGGCGTAAGATATCCTGGAATAGTAAGTAGTGAGACGCTTCCAGGTGGTGGAACTACGGATTATGCAGTCGAAATTTATTATGAAGCAATTAAAAACAAGAAATATACCTGCTTTGTAAAAGAAGATACCATCTTGCCAATGATGTATATGCCAGATTGCATAAAGGGAACTATTGACCTCATGGATGCAGATCTTTCAAAACTCAAACATCATTCTGATTTTAATCTGGCATCAATGAGTTTTTCTGCTGGAGAACTTACAGCTGAAATCAAAAAACACATTCCTAAATTTGAGTGTGAATACAAACCAGATTTTAGGCAAGCCATTGCAGATTCTTGGCCACAGTCAATTGACGATTCAACAGCAAGAAAAGAATGGGGTTGGAAACCGTCCTATAGTCTTGCATCAATGACAAAAGACATGCTTGAAAAATTAGGAAAATGCCCCAAAAATGGAGCATAATATTTTTTAGGATTCTTATAAAGATATTGCGTCTACTGGACATTCATCGACACAAGTACCGCAATCAATGCATGTATCTGCATCAACAGTCGCCTTATCTGCAACTTTTATTGCATCAACAGGACATGCGTCAGCACATGCTCCGCAGCCAGTACATTTTTCTTTATCAATTGTCACTGCCATGATTTTTGGCATATTATTGATCTACTTTAATACTTTTCTAATCTACCTGCAGCAGTTCCAGACAAAGTTTATAACAATTTTGTAGTGAAGTATTAATACTAACAATTTAATTCACTCATAGCAAGAAATGAATATGGGAAAACTAAGAAACATAAAGTTTAGAACGGATTCTTTCTTTTTTGTAAAAAATTTTATTATGAGAGGAGAAAAGATAAATGAGTGATATAGACCCTATAACAGGCCTGCCAAAAGAACTCTCTTCGTTTGAAGATATTGTAAAGGAGCAACAAAGAATTGTAGTTGCAGTTGACAAAAGAAGATATGGAAAACTCATGACTACAATAAACGGAATAAATCCACACGAAATAGATCTCAACGAACTAACAACAAAACTCAAAGGAAAATGTGCGTGCGGTGGAACATGTAAAGAAGGAGAAATTGAACTTCAAGGAGATCATAGAAAAAAAGTAAAAGAACTTCTAGAACAAATGGGATATACCGTTGAACTAATGTAAAAGACTAAAAACACTATTAAAAGAAAAATTATTACCTTATTTTGAAATATGTTAGACATTAAACTTATTCGAGAAAATCCAGAGCTTGTGAGAAAGAACCTTGAAAAGAGAAAAAAAGAGAAATACCTTGAGATGTTTGATGA
>CAYLKT010000052.1:0-3208 GCA_964384305.1 uncultured Thermoplasmatales archaeon
TTCAAGTAATTGACAATCCTGAGATAAGCACAGTGGAACTGATGGAAACAATTCGGGGACCTGATTTTCCAACAGGTGGAATTATCTATGGCAAAGGAGGAATCCTGCAGGCATACTCTGAAGGAAAGGGTCTTGTTCGCGTTCGTGCTAAAACACATTTTGAGGGTGATGAGAAAAAGAAAATAATCATAACAGAACTCCCATATCAAGTCAACAAAGCAAATCTTTTGAAAACAATCGCAGAACTTGTTAAAAACAAAAAAATAGAAGGAATTAGAGATCTCCGTGATGAAAGTGATAGAGATGGTATGCGTGCTGTAATAGATTTGAAACGCGATGCCATAGAAGATGTTGTACTATCTATGCTTTTCAAGCACACGGATATGCAAACTACTTTTGGGATCAATAATCTGGCAATAGTTGATGGAGAGCCAAAGATACTACAACTTAAAGAAATAATCCAACATTTCATAGGATACCGTATCCTTGTAATTACACGTAGAACAAACTATGATCTTAATAAGGCACAAGAAAAAATGCATATTCTTGAAGGTTTTATGACTGCTTTAAAGAACATTGATGAGGTTATTAAAATTATTCGTGCTAGTAAGACAGTTGAAGATGCAAAAAATGGTCTGATGAGTCGTTTTGAGTTTTCTGAGCGGCAGGTGAAGGCGATATTGGATATGCGTTTGCAGAAACTTACAGGTATGGAAATTGAAAAAGTACAAGAGGACTATAATGAGACTGAAAAACTCATAGCCGGACTTGAACATCTTCTAAGCGATAAACAAAATATTCTTGATGAAATTAAGAGGGAGCTCTTGGAAATTAAAGAAAAGTTTGGTGATGAGCGTCGTACTGAAATCGTTGAAGGCGAAATAGACATCGATATGGAAGACTTAATTCCAGTTCAAGATGTAGTAATTACAATTACAGAGACGGGTTATATAAAACGTATACCATGTGAGACATATAGAGTCCAACATCGTGGTGGAAAAGGATTAATTGGTATGAAAACAAAAGAAGAAGACATAGTTGTAGACTCTTTTATCACGAGCACTCATGATTATATTATGTTTTTCACAAACCATGGTAAATGTTTCTGGCTTAAAGGATATAAGATACCTGAAGGAAGCAGGCACCACAAAGGAAAAGCAATTATCAATCTGTTACCTCGTCTTGAAGAAGGCGAAGAGGTTGAAACAGCTATTCCAATTCATGAGTTTGATGATGAGCACTACCTCGTGTTTGCAACAAGAAAAGGAATAATCAAAAAAACAGTGCTTTCTGCATACAGCAACATTAGAGTAAATGGAGTAAAAGCAATAAACTTAGATGATGACGATGAACTCATAGGTACAAGACTATCGGATGGAAATCAAACAATTATGATTGCAACAGCAAACGGTCAAGCCTGTAGATTCAATGAAAAAGAAACAAGAGGAATGGGACGAGTAACTCGTGGAGTAATAGGAATAAGACTCCGCAAAGACGATAAAGTTGTTTCTATGGCTGTAGTAGAAGAAGAGGGAAACCTTCTAACAATTACTGAAAACGGTTTTGGAAAACGATCACCAATAAGTGAATACAGAAAAACACATCGTGGAAGTAAAGGCGTAAGAACAATTATTACAAACGAACGTAATGGAAAAGTATTATGGGTCAAAGAAGCCGAAGAAGACAATGAAATAATGCTGGCAACTAAAAACGGCATGATGGTCAGAATTCCTGTAAAAGACATACGAATACAAGGACGTAGCACAATGGGCGTAACAATTATGAAGCTCAATAAAGGAGATAAAGTAGTAAGCGTTGCAATGATAATGGAAACAGATGAAGAAGAAAATGATAACCCAGTAGAACAAGGGCAACAATCGGAAGAGTCATCTGTAGAATTAGATGAAACATCAAACGAAGAACAAACATCTGAACCAGAACCATCTATCGATGATGAAACTTCTTCTGAAGAATAGACACAGGAATTGAATTACACGATTGGTCGTCTCGCAGGATTCCAGTCAACACCAGTTATAAAACAAGGAATTGGAACTATTGGAAGAACGTTTTTACCTTTCAAACAACCAAAAATAAACTTAGGAAACACTCTTTGCCTATTCCAGTAATTATGGTTATAATAATTCTTTGTTTTACCTATTGATTTTACACAAAAAGGAGTTTTTGTTATAGTGTTATTCTCAATAGCATTATTATATGGATCTAAAAGTAGGCTAAATCCAAATGTGTTATCATTGAGTTCATTTTCATAAAAAAGATTATAAGATGATTTGTTTGAAATCCTGATACCTTCAATGTTATCATGTATATTGTTTTTGTAAATCTTATTATCTTTTGATGAGGTCATAACTGTTATTCCTGCAATATTATTGTATACATCATTGTATCTAACAGTATTGTTTGTTGATTGATAATCAAGACAAACTCCAAATATCATACCTGAAGCACTATTGTTTTGAATGATGCAATTCCTAGAATGAAACAAAATTATTTCACCATATGTATCCTTAGCAGTTACATTTTCTATTAAGCAGTTATTACAAAAATCTAAGAAAATTGGAAAATCAGCCATTGTAAAAAAGGTATTCTTAATTGTTGCATTTGAACAGTTTACAAGAGTTACCTGCCCTGCATCGTTAGGTACTGTAAAATTGTCTTTATTTTTGATATAATAGAGAGGCTTTCCATTCACTGTATTGTTTTCGATAGTGTGTAAAAAACTTTTTAGAGTGAATGAATTTGTTGTATGTTCATAGTTTCCAAGAAGTATGCTATCATCTATGAAATCGTTATCACAAATTGTAAGATTATGAGCAATATCTAGCGCACAGATGCCGAGTGTATTATGTATTATAAGATTGTTTTCAACAGTTACATTCGATGATTTTATGTACACTCCCGAGTTATCCCATGCTGCATTATCACCCAATCCATTTATTATTGAAAAGTTTTTAATTATAACATTAGGCGAATTAACTGTAATTGTACTTTCTAAGTTTAGAATACCATTTATAGTAGTATTGCCTTTATTTTCACCAATAATATTGATTTCTTTGTCTACTACAACATTTTCGTAATAAATGCCGTTTTTAACAAAAATCGTATCACCCAAGTTTGCATTGTCTATTCCTTCTTGAATTGTCGGAAAATCGTCAGGGATTATGATACTTAGGCCCAAAGAAATGATATC
>CAYLKT010000052.1:3308-7076 GCA_964384305.1 uncultured Thermoplasmatales archaeon
ATTCTTTTTAAAAATATTATATTGGATTTCATTATTATTGGAGGAGGTCTGTAAACTAATTCCAATTGTACAATTCATAATTGTATTGTTTTCTATCAGGTTATCGAAAGAATTGTCATTAATACTTATGCCAATATCGTTATTTTCAGCTTTGTTATTTGAAATTATGTTGTCATGCTGAGCTGGACAACAAAACGCAGATAAATAAATTCCAGCATTATTTTCTGTTACAGTATTATCATAAATCAGATTATTTGAAGAAGAGGTTAAAGCAGAGATGCCGATAAAATTCTCAGACGCATAATTGTTTTTAATAACATTATTATTTGATTTATAATCAAGACAAATTCCATGTAAGTTATTTACAAGTCTATTGTTTTGAATGATGTTATTATCTGACTTTAAAAGAATGACTTCTCCATCTGTATCTAATACTGTTATATTTTCAATAATACAATTTGTACAATAACCTAGAATGATTGAGAAGTCAGTATTGGATAAATATAAATCTTGCATGGTAACATTTGTGCAATTTGCCAATATTACCTGACCTGCATCATGTGGAACGATAAAATCTTGCATATCTTTGAAATAATATAGTGGTCTATCATTAACAGTGTTATTTTCAATATTGTGGAAAAAATCTTCTTTTGTCAAACTACGTAATATCTGATATTGTCCTAAAAAAATACCGTCGCCTATAAATGAGTTATCAGCTATTGTTGAGTTATAAGAAGACGCCATAACTGAGATTCCTAGTCTATTAGAAACAAATCTGTTTTCTCTTACTGTTACATTTGAAGAATATATTCTTACGCCAGACAAATCCCAAAGACGCTGCTCATTTATAGCATTTGTAAAGGTAAAACCTTGAATTTTAACTTCTGAAGCAGAGATGTTCATTGCATCTTGTGTCGTTTTGCCTCCGTCAATAATAGTAGTAAATTTATTTTCTCCTATAATCGACAACCCATTTACATTTACAACAATGTTTTCTTTGTAAATACCTGATCTGACAAAAATTGTTTCTCCAAGGTTTGAATTATCAATTCCTTCTTGAATCGTTGGAAAATGATCTGGAATTATAATATGTGGACCTAAAGCAATAATATCTGATCTACTTACTTGATTATTTTCAATTGTTTGAGTATTTTGAGCATATGCGACTGAAGATACAGTAACCATCAGGAATACTGCCAGCATCGAAAACAAAGCTTTTTCCCTTTTATTCATTAAATTCACCACATTATTATTTTATTTGCACTATTTAATAGTTTGTAATCCCTCCAAATGCAAATAATTGTCTCTGTATTTACACAATTTAAAAGAACATTTATATCTTATCAGGTGATTATAAATATTGTAGGGAATTGATTATATGAAAAAAATCTTGCCGATTTTAATAATAGGAATCCTAATTTTAAGTGGATTTGGAGCTGTTACTGCAAATAACGCAGACGATGGAACAAAGAACATTGAAGAATCCAAGATAATATCACTGGATTTTTCATCTCCAATAATTGAAGAGGATTCAGGATGCATCCAAGTGACTGTTGAAAATTCATATCTGTCTTTGAACGATCCTGGAAAACCTATGTTGCCAAAGATTGTGAAAACTATCGAACTACCTTTTGGTGCACGAAATGTCAATGTTGAAGTAGTTCCTAAAAATATTCAAGAATCTGAAATTTCTTATGAGATTCGTCCTGCACTTTCCCCTCTAATGCCTTTAACAGATTTAGAGGGCAGCTGCATTGCAAAACCCGAGAAAGACATCAGCACATATTCCAGCAACGATATGTTTCCTTCAAGTTGGTTTGAATACCGCACTGGCTGTGGTTTAAATGCCAACAATGAAAGAGTGACTTTTGTATCAATTCATTTGTTCCCTGTAAGATACACCCCAGCAACTGGAAAGATATATTATGTTGAGGGAGCCGATGTTAAAGTCACATATACTGAACCTAAGATTGATGCACTTTTGGAAACAAATGAATACGATTTAGTAATCATTGCACCATCTGTATTTTCCAAAGAACTTGAAAGATTAGTGGACCATAAAATTGCCTTAGGAATCGAGACAAAATTAAAAACAACTGAAGAAATATATGATGAATACGATGGCGAAGGAAGAGATAAACCCGAGCAAATTAAGTATTTTATAAAGGACTCAATTGAGGACTGGAATGTTACATACATACTACTTGTCGGTGGTCTGAAATCACGAATCTGGGCAAATCCTCGAGATGATTGCAACCAAGGATCAGAATACTGGCATGTTCCTGTGAGATATACAAATTTATTCGACAACCCAAAATTTCCATTGACAGGTGGATCATCAATACATGATCCAGGAGTCATAAGCGACCTTTACTATGCAGATGTTTATGATAGTGAAGGCAATTTTTCAAGTTGGGACACAAATGAAGATGATGTTTTTGCTGCTTGGGGAAAAGAAGGCGTAGAAAACGATACAGGTATCGACCTGTACCCTGATGTTGCCATAGGACGTCTTGCATGTCGAGACATATTTGAAGTGAAAACAGTAGTAAACAAAATAATCAAATATGAATCGACATCATCGGAAGATAAACCATGGTTCAAAAAAATGGTTGTAATTTCAGGAGATGGCTTTTTGGATCAAGAGGATTTAGATATCCAATGGAATGTAACTAGCCTTCAAAATGGAAAATATACAATTTATGCACAAAGTATAAATGGCGACGGTATAGCAGGAAAAATCGATAGCATTCGTGTTACCTTAGACAAAACCACTACTTCATCCATTTCATTTAACCATGATGACCATCTTCAAGTTGATAGTTATCCTGCGCGACCAATAGCAGAAATTACATCACCTTCAAATGGCGACATACTTGGAAACACCGACCACTTTTATGAACCGACAGATAGGGAAGCATATAATAATGAGTTTTCGGGTTGGGGAAATGTTGAATACACGGCGGGAATCATGCACATCAGGGGAAAATCCTATGATCCGCGACCATATGGAAATGTAACAGACATACATGTTTGGATTGAAAATGATGATAATGAAATTGTTTTTTCACAATGGAAAAATGGCACAGAGATGTATTTTGAAGGAGAGTGGACCACTGGTGAAAAGTTATTAAATGGTAGAGGTGGAGGGCTTTATTACATGCCTGAAGAATTTGAAAAAGAAATTCTTTGGACTTCAAATGGTAAATTTACAGGACAGCAGGATGTGATAAATGCATTGAGTGAGGGCTGCGGTTTTGTATTTATGTCTGGACATGGGAGTCCGAATGTCTGGGCAGACCATTTTCCTGGAGTCCCTGGCAACAGAGGGCATGCTAGCGTCACTGGTCTACAAGTTACTAGTTTAAAACCATGGCCTCCGTTTGTCGAGCTTCCAGTTTTCCCAATGACTAAATTGTCGAATTATGGAAAATTGCCAGTAATTGTTATCGGCGGATGTCACAATAGCCAGTTCAACGTCTCATTGATTCGTTCAGCTCTGGATATGAAAAACAAAATGAGTATGTGGACCCATGGAGCGCCCGTTTCTGAATGCTTTAGCTGGCGTCTTGTGAGTCTTCCGTGCCGAGGTGCTATTGCAACTATCGGAAACACGGGCCTTGGATATGGACGTATGGGAAAAGAATGTACTAGCGATGGTGGCGATGCATGGGTCTCTGCAGAATTCTTTAAACAATATGGTACAGAGGGGCATGATGTGCTTGGTGATGCTTTCACACAAGTCATTAGAAATTATGTCACAAGCTT
>CAYLKT010000053.1:0-6844 GCA_964384305.1 uncultured Thermoplasmatales archaeon
ATGTAGAATCTGTTTCCAAGGGTATGGAAACTAGAGGATATAAATATCAAAAAGTACAGTTTTAGTTCATGGAGATTTTTTTAAAGATTCAGTGGGAATTTTTTATCCTAGTTTGGGCTTATCCTATGCTAGAATATGAAATAGTGGTACATGATGACGAATCTTAAAGATGGGATGAAGATCAAGTCGCAAAAATTGTGGTGATGTGAACCTTAAATTCTGAATGAAAAAGCCACGAAAACTGGATGGAGCTTTAGATGAACTGCGTAAAAAAGCCCATATGCTCAACTATGATTTGTCTGAAGAAAACTACGCTGTCCGAGAAATAGAAATAATAGGGTACTATCTTCATAGAATCGCAGCTAGTTATCTAAGCCATCAGACGCATAAAGAATTAGAAAAAATACAGGAAGATAAAGTTTTACGTTAACAATCTTTTTTAGTTTCTAACAATTAAAACAATGTTGGAATATTAAAACCATCAAATATGGTCAGAAGTGCAAATCCTAATGCAAATAGAGCATATTGTACATACATAATTGACCATGCGTGAACATTTTCCAAGGTTTTACTCTCTTTGCTTTTTACTATAAGATAAATAATAAAAAAGCTTAGAATAAACAAAAGCGTTAAAGGCCACAGATAAGGCTCTAAATATCCGCTGTGTATCATAATTGGTATAAACATAAAAGGGAAAAACATAAACGGGAAACATATCACTGCTGTTTTTTTACTACCATATGTATTAATCAGCGTATGTGTCCCTGTCAGTTTGTCTGCCTTACTATCTGTTATATCTTTTGTAGCCATGCCACCAATTAGGTATGTTGTAGCAATTCCGCCTATTATTAATGGTGTCAGTGAAAATGGGTTTCCTCCAAACACACTCCATGCTGCTAAAATACCCAGCATCCCTCTGGGTATTGCAATCCAAACCTGGTTAATAAAAAGATATTTTTTCATCCGCGGTGGAAGAGAATAAGTAACCGTGAACATCATAATTAAAAAAATGAAAACTCCAAACCATACGTTAACAGTAACAGCTCTAAGCAGAGCAAAAAGATACAAAATATAAGCAATGCTTTGCGCCCCGTCAGGTTTTATAAAACCCCTTGGAATAGGACGATATGGTTTTGATATTCTATCTGCCTCGACATCAGTTGCCTGATTCAGTGAGTTTGATGCAGCGTTCACTATTGCTAGGGTAAAACTAGCGTTACCAACAGTAACCCACCAGTCATCAGGAAAAGGTTTTTTACTGTAAATAAGACTTGCAACTATAATGGACATTGAAACTAAAACAGGAGCAAGTAATGTAAATGGTCTAATAAGATCAAATATGGCTCTAACACGCTTTGAAAGAATCTTGGTTTTACTGTAAGGTTCTTTCATCGTGATTTTTCCGATGTATTTATCACGAAATCTACTGACATCCACGCTGCTCATTGTCTACTAGTATCACAATATATATTAAATGTTTTTCCAGCAACTGTCGATAAAAAACTAATCCAAAAAAACATTTATGATATTGTTATATCTTTCAAAATACGTGCAGAGTTCAAGGCACAATTAAACCCAATTCCAGGTGCTTTAACACAATCGCCTACAAGATAAAGATTCTCAACAGGAGATACAATGTCAGGTTTATCTTTATCAATGGTCTTGGCAACACCATCAAGATGCCAAACGGTTGGGTAAATTGCCCAGTTAAGATCCTGTTTATACTTTGGTATGAGGCATTCAAGGTTTTTATCAAGCAACTCTCTCAAAGTTTTCAGTGTTTTTTCATCCCTTGCTTCATCAGGAGTACAAATAATATATGACTGAACAAGAAATGAACCACTGGGTGAAAGATTTGAATCTGGTGAAGATGTCATAAAATCAATCATGCCAACAACGTCATCTCCATCAACACCAACATCTCGCTCGATAAAATGAAAGGTCTTACCAACAAAACCAGAATCAATCTTATTCAAAGAATAATACGCACAAAGACTACCTGTTCCATTAAGCGATTTAATATATTTGACATACTCTTTTGGGAAATATTTTTCATCAGCAAGACTAAAAAGATTTTGCACAAGAACATTTGAAACAACAAAATCAGAAGAATATTTTTTATCTCCAACAACTACACCAATTGCTTTTCCATCTTTAATCAATATTTTATCAACGGTGGTGTTAAGATGAATTTCACCACCATTGCTAGTTATATACTCAGCAAATTTCTTTGAGACACTATGCATGCCACCAACTGGATAACCAACAGGTTTTGAACCGCTCAAAAGATTTTTCTGTGCACAAAATACTTCACCTGTGGAAATCTTATCAAGATTATTCATCGTTGTAATTGAACGAGAAAACACTTCAAGTATTTCTTTCATTTTGCCTTTTCCATACTTTTTTATAGTTTCAGTAATTGAGACTTTATCCAACTTCTTGAGTGTTTTTTCGCTTGCAAATAAAAGACGTAAGATCTTTGGAAACACCTTAACCTTATCAACACCTGAAAGAAACGGGAAATCAAAGCCATCCTTCTTTATCTGCCCAACCTTTGATCCAACAAAATCAACATTATCATCTAATTCTGCAAAAACACGATTAACATTAGAACCAGCACCACCAACAGCATGATATCCAAGATCAAGTTTATAACCATCCAACATGTCTTTTTCAAAAATAATCTGCAGATCAGGCTCAGAAAACGCAATATTCATATGAAAACATGAAAGCAATTTTTTATACTCGTCAAGAGTTAAACCAGTACCATTCAAAGTAAGCGCACGTCCGCCAGCCAACGACTCCTTTTCAAAAACCTCAACATGATAGCTATGTTTTGTAAGCAGTGCACCTGCAGTTAAACCACCGATACCAGCACCAATGATGCATACAGATAATTTTTTTGTCATATTTTTTTACATCCTTGGTTTAAAAAGTTTTTCGCCCATGATTGGCGTAAAAATGATATACCAGCCTATCGGTAAAATTATCAATAGAACAGCTGCCAATGGTTCAATAATTGAGATAAGCATTACAGGTACAAGTGAATATCTTAAAAACGATTGAATTCCAATGTATTTCCTTATTTTATCCCTATCAAAAGTTTTTATAGATAACAGTTTAACACTGAAAAATAGCACTCCAAAAACACCAAGTGCAAGTATGATTAGTTGCCAAATAAAATAATCGTATCCATAGAACAGAAATGGGGTAAATACCAAAACCATTGAAAACAATCTTATCCCCATACCAAATGCTTTGAAACCACCTGGAATAACAATGTTTTTACCAGTTACTTTCACTCCTGAGACGGATGCTATGTTTTTTACATCTATCAAAGGATCATGATCAGCATCTTTTATCCCACCTTCAACAGCATTCATATGTAACAAATTATTAAATGTTAACAGGAAAATTATCCATGTGATAACGTTTGGTTCTCCAAATGACAACGCGCCAAATAAAAAAACAAACCCCATCGATATCGCAACAAGAAAATCAGATCCAACAATACGCTTACCATAAAAATTATAGATGCTGCCAAGAATACCAGCAAGAAATATACACAACAACGCTCCAAATTTGAAACAATCAAGAGTTTCCTTGTACCATAAAACAAATATCATCAAAAATGAAAGTAAAATAAAAAAAACACATATCATCAGAGCTGTATTTTTTGATATATCGCCACTGACCAACGGTTTCCCATGTAATTCCTTTGATAATTTATCAACTTCGACATCTGCAAAATCATTAAGGATAAAACCACAAAGAGCAGCAAAAGCACCAATGACAAAAAGAATTAAAAGACTATAAAAATCATAAACACCAACTGTTAACGCACCAATCACAGGAGGAATTGCAAGGCCACCTATTCCTGCAAAACGGAATAATCTAGCATAGGCTACAATTTTTTTCATCCAATCAGAGAAAAAGATGTCTCTATTTGAGTTTTTCTAAAACAATTTTTTACATTGTTTTTGGTTGTAACAATGTTCCATGTAAGATTAAATTGTTTAGAATAAAACCTAACAAGGGGAAAAACATTAGAAGACCTGCCCATGGATTAAGAGTCATTAACATTATTGGGACAATCATAAAATTAACCATGTAATGACTTCCAATGTATTTCCTGGCTTTCATCCGTTCAAATTTTTTCATCGAAAGAAGCCGGTGTGACAAGAAAAACATTAGAATTCCAATGAGTACTATAATTGCCCATTGAAAATATTGCATAATAGTGAGATTTTTAATACCCCAAACAACAAAAAACGGTAGGAACACTACAAACAAATCTATTATTTGAAGGCCATATGCAAGTGTTTTGAAACATGTAGAAATCTTCAAGTTTCCATTAACTACTCTAACTCCCATTTTAACAGCAAGTGTTTTTGCTCCTTGTTTAAAGTCATTTTCGATATCTTTCATACCACCAGCTATAAACTGCATAAAAAGTACCTGTATCGAACCAAGTATGCAGACAAACCATGCTAATAAAGTGATATCAGAGATGTCTCTAACAGCATCGCCATTGTTACAATATCCATTAAACGCTCCATAAAAAATCAAAAAGAATATTCCAAGTGCAACAAAGATATCCATACCTGGTAATTTCTTACTTATCAAATTGTAAACTGTTATAAAAAATGCTGAAAAAGCAAGTAGAATTATTGGGAAATAAATCTGGGAGTTATATGCAACATAAAACGCAATCATAAAGGAAACAATCATAGATGCTATAGCAAAAATCCATGCTTCCTTTAGCGATATTGTACCGCTTAACAATGGACGATCACTAATCTCTGTGGAAGATTTATCAAGTTTGTAATCAAGGATGTCATTGAGAACAAAACCATAGGTATGCCCAAGGAAACCAACGAGGAACAAAAAAAGCAGGGTTAAAATGTTGTACTGCTGCATTGCAATTGCTCCCATCACGGGAGAAACACCAGTTAGTACTGCGTTAAACGATCGTGCAAGCTTAAGATATTCTCTAATTTTCATATTGTAATTTCAGATTTAAAAATAGAATATAAACTCATCGACAGGAATATCAAAGTAAATATGTTCTTAAAAAGAGAATTTATTTATCCAGATAACAATTACTGGTACCGTGCTTGATTATTATCTGTTATTTGTCCTCATATTTGCAGGTTTCGGAAGCGGTACTTCTGTGTAGAGTACAAAAATTATTTCGTTTTGAATTACATACAGGGATGACAAAGCTTACAGACAAGAAAATAAGGTATATCTGCAGGCATGCTGACAGTGTTAGTGACTGTGCTACTAAAAGATTAGCACAGCAGTATGATGTAAGTCCCAGGAGGATACAGCAATTGGTAAAGCAATACAAGCAAACAGGGAAGTTCCCTTGTTTGAGTCATAATAGGAGGCCGAAAGGTAAGCCTCTTACCACTGTTGAGAAGGAAATCATTGATAAAACTTGGGAGGAGACTCGTTTTGGTGCAAGACTTCTATATCATGAACTTAAACATAGGGGGCATCATATCTCGCATCATAAGATAAACAAGTATCTTCTCAAGGAGAAAAGAACACTTCCTAATCCTAATAAACAGAAGAAACGGAAACGATGTCGGTATGAACGTGATCATAGTTTCTCGTTGATCCATGGTGACTGGCATCGTACATCCTTAGACCATCCTCATGTGATTGTTTGGATGGATGATGATGCGTCAAGATATATTTTCTCAGGTGGTGAATTCCCTGAAGCAACAGCAGAGCATAGCAGTAATACCTTTCAAAAAGTCATTGATCAAAGCAGTTTATTCCATGCTTTCATTAAGGATGTAAACACAGATCGAGGGACACAGTTCTATTCCAATCATCCAAATAGTACTTCGCAATTCCAAGAGTTCCTCGAAGAAAATGATATCAATCATGTTCCATCTAGGAGGAATAATCCTCAGACAAATGGCAAAGTGGAACGATTCTGGTATGAATATGATAAACACCGGTGGAGATTTGAAACCATTGAAGAATTCCTTCAATGGTATAACCATAGATTACATGGCTCATTATGGTTAAAAATAGGTGAAAATCCTTCTGATGCGTTGATACGAAAGCTAGATCCGGGTAGTCTTTTAGGGCATTTTATGGAGTTGAAAATATGAAAGAGATAAATAAGCGAAATAATATTCGTACTCCACAGTGTAATCAATATAGTCAGGTAATTCTTTTCTTAGAGTTTTGTCATCCAAATAAGTTCTGAGTATTAAGAAAATAATTGCCAATATAGCTAGAATAAGTGCATAAAATGATCTGAAGATAAGTGGAAGAGAGATGCACCATAGAAAATCATAATATCTAATATATCTAAGTTATAATAAGATTTTTCTTTTTGTAAAAAGCTTAATCTTTTTGTGTAAAAAGAAATTTAGAAAAAATTATCCATTTGCCAAGCTTTGGAAATAAAGCAGGCACTTCCTTTTTGTATTTTAAAAATTCTCCACCAAATCTCTTGCTTAGTTCTCTATCTTCGATGTAAATAATTACTAAAAATGGAATAATGCGAATACATGAGAACAGCAATGCTAGAATGTTGTTTGCAAAGATACTTATTGAAAATGCTAAGAAAAATTCTGCAAGATACCGTGGGTGTCGTATGTATTTATAAATACCTCCTTCCACTCGTCTACTTACCTCTGGAAATATGTGATGAATATACATATCTATATCAACATCAAAACCTCCAGATGGTTTCCTTAAAAAAATACCGAAAATGAATAATAAAACGCCTAAGGGAATTGCTATATAAATTGGTAGCAAAGTTTTTGTTAATATACTTGGTGGTGTTTGTACTATTACACCAGAGACATTCGCAAAT
>CAYLKT010000054.1:0-5519 GCA_964384305.1 uncultured Thermoplasmatales archaeon
GAATCCCCACAAGCCCGCCTAATTTAACTTGTAATTTTAGATAATGTTCATGTAGTTTACTACGGGTTATTTTGTTCCTTCCTTAGATAAACTTATAATGGGACATATACATTCATCATTGGAGGACTTCTGAGAGGGACTAAACAATGAATTTCGGTGAAAATGCAGGAAAAATATGGGAGACCTTAAATGAGAAAGGATCTCTTACTAAAGATCGGCTAATGGAAATCACAATGTTGGATGAAAGTGAATTTCATACTGGTCTTGGTTGGCTTGCAAGGGAAAACAAAATATGCAAGGGTCGTGATGGCAACTATAGATTAGATAACACCAATCTAACTGTTGAAATCGGTAAAAATGCTGGCAGGGTATTCAAAGTGATGGACATCTGGGGTGAGGTTGATGTCACGACGTTAAGGAAATTAGTAGATGCTGATGAGGAAGAAGTCTATTCTGCACTCGGTTGGCTTGCAAAAGAAAACAAAATATGTGCTGATAATAAACTAGAAAGATTTGATTTGAAATAGAAAACTGGATTTAATATTAAACTTTGAAGAATAAAATGGCAATTGAAAGGTATTCGATGGAATGGTTTAGTCTTAGAGTTGATTAGCGTTAAGATAGTGAGGCATTAGATGAAAGTAGCAATGATTGGGTGGGAATATCCACCGTTTAAAGCAGGTGGACTTGCTACACATTGCTATGGACTTACTAGGAGTCTCTCTGATAAAAATACTAAAGTTTATTTTTTCATGCCAAAGACAAAACATAAAACTAGTAGTGATAAGAAAAATCTGGAAATAATTGAGGTTGGAGAAACAGAAATATTTCCATATGATCGGCCAAATGACAAAGCATTAGCTGGTATGTTTTTTGAAGCAGTTCATCGATATAATACTCTTGTTGTCACCCGTGTAAAGGCTACTGCAAAGGCACAAGGGAAATTCAATCTTATTCATAGTCATGACTGGCTTACAATGGAGGCTGCTACAAAATTAAAAGATGAGATGGGTGTACCATGGGTTTTAAGTATTCATTCAACTGAATATGATAGATCTGGCTGGCTTAACCCTAACCAATGGTTTATAGACCTTGAAAGAGAAGGCATGGAAAAGGCAGATAAAATAATTGCAGTAAGTCATTTTACAAAAAGAATAATTGTTGAGAAATATGGAATAGATCCAAACAAGATATCGGTTGTTCACAATGCAGTCTATCCATTGGAGGAAGGGAAAAAGCAGGACCTTGTATTATTTTTGGGAAGACTCACAATTCAAAAAGGGGCAGGATTTTTCCTTAAAGCTGCAAAGAAAGTTCTTGAATATGAACAAAATCCGCAATTTGTTGTTGCGGGAATTGGGGATATGCTTCCTGAGCTTATTACTCAGGCTGTAGATCTTGGCATTTCTGATAAAGTGATTTTTACAGGGCGCTTAACTGAAGATGAGGTAAAGCACATCTATGGAATTTCAAGTGTTTATGTGATGCCTTCAGTTAGTGAACCATTTGGAATAACTGCCCTTGAAGCGATTTCTGCCGGGACTCCAACTATTGCGTCAAAAACTGCAGGATTCTCGGAGGCATTTAATAACTGTTTAAAAGTCGATTTTTGGGATACTGACGAGATGGCAAATAAAGTTATATCTCTCTTGAGATATGGTCCATTACATAAAACTCTTTCAAAAGAGGGAAAACGTGAGATTGAGTTATTTACCTGGGATCGTGTTGCAGATAAAACAATCGATGTCTATAATGGAGTATTGTAAATTATGACTTCTGTATGTATGTATTTCGAAGTGCACCAGCCCATGAGATTGAATCATTTTTCCGTTTTTAATATTGGATCCAGTGGCTCTCCACTGCATTATTTTGATGAAAAGCTCAATAGACAAATCTTTGAAAAAGTGGCAAAAAAATGTTACATTCCGACAAATAATTTGTTGCTTGATTTAATAAACAAATATGATGGAAAATTCAGAATTTCATTTAGCCTCACAGGGACTTTTGTTGAATATTGTGAAAATTACATGCCCGAGGTTCTTGATAGTTTCAAAGAACTGTTTAAAACCGGTGCAGTTGATATGATCGAAGAAACATATTATCATTCGCTATCTGCACTGTATGATGACACGGCTGAATTTGAAGAACAAGTAAAAATGCATAACCAGATGATAAGACAGGTTTTTAACTACCGGCCCAGGGTATTCCGTAACACCGAAGCAATTTTTGATAACCGTATTGCAGAAAAAGTTGCAGATATGGGGTATAAAGGCATTATAACTGAAGGTGCAGAAAAAATCCTGCGTTGGCGCAGTCCAAATTATTTGTATAAACCAGTTAACACGAATATAAAAGTACTTCTCCGGAATTACTCCCTTAGTGATGATATAGGTTTCCGTTTTTCGGCGCAACAATGGCCAAGTCACCCGCTTACTGCGGATAAATATGCTGGCTGGGTGAGTCGTTGCGAGGGAGACATAGTTAACCTGTTTATGGACTATGAAACTTTTGGGGAACATCATTGGGAAGATACAGGTATTTTCGCCTTCCTGGAGCATTTGCCCGGTGAGGTTTTCAAACAAAAGTATATGGATTTTGTAACGGTGTCTGAGGCAGTAGAACGTTATGCATCTGTTGGAGAAATTGATGCACCATTGGCAATTTCTTGGGCAGATGAGGATCGTGATGTATCAACTTGGTTGGGTAATGATATGCAAATTGCCTGCTTCAATGAGTTGAAGAACATCGGGAAAAAGATAAAAGAAACAGGAAACAAAGATTTGCTTCACACTTGGAGACTTTTACAAACTTCAGACCATCTTTATTATGTTTCAACAAAAGGTTTTGAAGATGGGGCAGTGCATGCATACTTCAGTCACTACGACAGCCCATATGATGGATTTATTAATTATATGAATATTCTTCAAGATCTAAGACAAAAAATTAACTGAAATATTTCGTTGGTGAGGTGAGGATAGCATTTGAGAATAGTACACTTTAGCTGGGAGTATCCGCCTATAATTTATGGCGGTCTTGGGACATTTGCAACAGAAATATCCAAGAAACAGGCATATTTTGGAAATGATGTAACAGTCTTTACAATAAACAACAATAATGAATTGAAGACATATGAAAAAATGGATGGGGTAGATGTTTACCGCCCTAAAACCCTTGATTTGACTTCTACGTATCTTCTTTTTGCAGATTACGAATTGAGATCATGGGGTGGTAATTTCAAGTTTTTTGCAGACGTTATTAATTACAATACAATGTCAGCATCCCAGTTTGTAAACCTACTTGTTCGAAAAGAGCAAAAAAAATATGATGTAATTGACGCGCATGACTGGCTTGGAATAATAGGTGGCATGATTGTAAAAAAAGAAACAGAAATGCCTCTGGTGTTTCACGTTCATTCAACAGAGGTTGGACGGTCCACTGGTCGAGGCTCGCATGCGATAAAAGACATCGAGTTTGAAGGCGGACAACAAGCAGACTGTGTCATAACAGTATCATATGCTATGCGCGACGAACTAGAAAAACTAGGTTTTCCTTTTGATAAAATACGTGTTTGTTGGAATGGTGTTGATCCTTCTAAATATGATCCAAATAAAATTACTGCCGAGGAAAAAAAACAATTGCGACAACGTTATGATATTACTGATAATGAAAACATGTTGTTTTTTGTAGGGCGTCTTGTGACCGTTAAAGGCATTGACCATCTTGTAAATGCTATGCCTAGTGTTATTGAAGAATTCCCAAACACAAAACTGGTAATACTTGGTATCGGTGACATGGAATCTAGTCTTAAATCACAGGTTAAAACTCTTGGAATACAAGACAAAGTTATTTTTAGAAACGAGTTTGTTGATGAGCATGAGCGCATCATCCATTATGCAGCATCAGATTGTGTTGTGCTACCGTCTATTTATGAGCCTTTTGGAATTGTTTGTACTGAATCGATGTCTATGGCAAAACCTACAGTTGTTGGAGCAAAAGGAACAAATGGTTTCCGTGAACAAATCATTCCAACGGGTGACAAGCAATGCGGCATCCATGTAAATGGCCTTGACTCAGGAGATATTGCATGGGGCATAAAGCAAGTTCTTCAACAAGATGACAAAGGCGTTTATATTGGGAAAAACGCACGACAAAGAGTACTTGAAACATTTAGCTGGGAATCTGTCACAAAAAGAACACTTGATATTTATAAAGAATTCACCCAGTGATGGTTTATGCGAGAATGGATAGTTACAAACGGCCTTGGCGGTTATGCATCTCTTACTCATCAGAATACCAATACTCGCAAGTTTCATGGACTACTTGTTTCTAGCCTGAATCCACCGACAGAACGATGGGTTTTTGTCTCAAATGTCTTCGATAAATTGCAAATTGAAAATAGGGCCTATAATCTTAGTGACGCCAAAGGTACTTTTTCTTTTGATTTATTTCCATCGTTCTTTTATCATTTTGAAGGAGTAAAAATTAAAAAAACAATTTTTATGGAACATGGAAAAAATACAACAATTCTAAGATATAATGTTAAAACTAAGAAACCTGTGACAATGATTCATACGCCTCATTTAAATTCAAGGCATTTTTATGATGTAACCGGTCAAAGACATCTAGTTTTTGACCAAGAAGCAATGGATCATGGTGTAATTATAAAACCAGGCAATATCGATAAAAAACTGAAAATAATTCTTGGAGATTCAACATATGCTCCTGCGTTTTACTGGGAAGAATTTTTCTATGAAAAAGACCATGAAAGAAATGATTCCTGGATAGATAACAACGGACACCTCGGAGATTTTAATAAAAGCATTGACAGGGATATGACGTATTACTTGGTTCTTACACTTGAAAATGAAGTGGATACTAATCCATCGAATATATATGACCAGGAAGTTAAAAGGAAAAAGAACCTTGTTGAACAATCAAATCTTTCAGAAAAATTTGAAAAACTGGTTTTATCGGCAGATAACTTTATTGTAAAAAAACAAAACGGAAAATCTGTGGTTGCAGGTTATCATTGGTTTGGTGACTGGGGCCGGGATACGCTGATAGCTCTTCCGGGTCTTGCACTTGTTACGAAACGATATGATGACGCAAAACAAATACTCCTTAGCTTTAGTCAGTTTTGTAAAAATGGCCTTATACCAAATGCGTTCATGGAGCGAGATTCAGTGGCTGTTTACAACAATGTTGATTCGTCTCTTTGGTATATTGACCGTGTGTATCAATATTTGAGATATACAAATGATAAAGAATTTGTAAAAAAAGTCTGGGGAACGTTAGAGTCCATTATTGATGGTTACAAAAATGGTACAGATTTTGGCATTCACATGGATGATGACTATTTAATCAGTCATGGCCCGGGTCTTACATGGATGGATGTAAAAATTGGTGATTATTATCCAACGCCAAGGAACAATAAAGCAGTTGAAATACAAGCACTTTGGTATAATGCTTTATGCATCATGAGTGGTTTTTCGCAACTGCTCGGTAAAACTGATACATAT
>CAYLKT010000054.1:5619-6742 GCA_964384305.1 uncultured Thermoplasmatales archaeon
GTGTTTGGTGAAAATTGGGATGGCAATATCCATGAAATTTTTGATGGAGATTCAATATTTTTCCCTCGCGGTTGTATTACTCAGGCTTGGAGTGTTTCTGAAATACTCCGATGTTGGGTCGAAGATATAGAAAATATACGACCAGAATATGACGCTGTTTTAGAATCATCTGAAGTACGCGTTTAATACATATTGCTGTATCATTCTATTTGTGTTAAAAAACGATGCATTAATCGCTATACAACTTCTCATAGTACGTATCCAGTTATCTCGGTCATTGTAAAACTTAGGAATTATCCAATTTTCAAGCTTGTTGTAAAGATCGTTTCTATCTGCTTCGTCGTCAGATTCGCCCTCGTTTGATTTTTTTGAACCAATTGCCCAACCTGTAATGTTTTCAACACAGCCTTCGATCCACCATCCATCTAACGTGCTAAACTGTGGAACCCCATTATGTGCTGCTTTCATGCCACTAGTTCCAGATGCCTCCATGGGTCTTCTGGGGGTGTTTAGCCATAGATCAACCCCTGCTGTCATTATTTTCCCAATTGACATGTCATAATTATGAATATACGTAATTTTTACATTTCCATTAATCGTTTTTATAACATCATATATCCTCTTTATTGACTCTTTACCTCGTTCGTCTTTTGGGTGAGCCTTTCCAGCATATATTATCTGTATGCCCCCTACTTTTTCAGCAATTTGCGTCAGTCGTTCTGGTTGAGATATCAATAAATCGGGTCTTTTGTATGGTGTTTGCCTGCGGGCAAATCCTATGGTAAAGTCATTATAGTTCATGCCAACGTTATATCTATTGTTGACAAAGTCAATAAGGGTTTTTTTGGCATTCATGTGTGCTTCCCATATCTCACCCTTATCCATACTAAATGCAGCTCTTAACGAATATGAATCAGACCTCCATCCTGGCATATATTTGTCAAAAAGCCTCTGGAACGGCTCAGAAACCCATGTGGTAGTATGAACGCCGTTAGTGATAGAGTCAATAGAGTACCCTGGAAACATCTCACGGGAAACCTCTCCATGTTTTTTTGCAACTCCATTTATATAATGGCTGAAAAACAAGGCAAGCCGCGTCATATTCAACTTATCTCCAAATGTT
>CAYLKT010000055.1:0-6672 GCA_964384305.1 uncultured Thermoplasmatales archaeon
GTAAATATAATGCCAAGTTTTTGAGTCGTTTTGCTTTTTGATTGAAAAATCCAGACGGTTTAATCATATTTTGTAAGTTTGTTATGTTGATATCTATCATCTTTTTTATGTCTAACATGTTTTTTGATTTGAGATTTGCCAGTGCTTTTTCCACGTTTGACCATGCTGTGTTTTGGGTTAATATGGCACCAACTATGATTTCAAACCGTGGATCACTCCCGTTTTTTTCGTGGTAGCTTTTATCCATTGGCCACCAGTCCAGATTACCAAATTGTTCTCGGAGTGTTTTGTACAGTGTGTCTGGAGTTAGTTTCATCTTGCTCTTTACCTGTAATCTGTTACTGACTATGAATTTTTTCGTTTGATTTTTGAATTGTTAGATAATCTGTGAAAAACGAAGTCTTAATACTATTTAATCATTTAAATTTGAAAATTTCAAAAGTATTATAAATACCTAATCAATGAGGTATAACATATTAGGAGATGTGGATAGGATGAGGGATGATCCAATCGCTAAAGTGTTGGACGATTTGTTGAAGCTAGATGATATTCTTGCATGCATGGTTGCACGTCAGAATATGATTAGTGTCATGCCAAGTGATGACAACGATAGTTTTAAACCAGAGGTACATGACGTATGGGATATCATACATCGCGCCATGGATGATGTATTTAGCGTTATACGTGAGTATTCGCAAGCAGGTCTTGCAGAAATGGAGTTTCAGATGCAGGATTACGAGGCATTATTTTTTGTATTTCCAGATACCGAAAATGCACTAGTAGCAATTGTTCCTGCGTTAGCAAATAAAGGCTTAATTGAAGTTGAAATGGAAAATGCAAGACGTGAGATTTTAAAAATCATGGAGGAACCCGAAAAAGAAAGAAATTTGGTCACTGCTTGAACCCAAAAAAGTTGTGAACGTTATGGTAGAGGAAAGGTTAGAAGCTGCAGTTGGTATGTCTCGTAAATGGGATGCGCGAGAAGCAGGAAAGGAAGTCGCACGATCTACAATTGAAAAATTAAGTAAACCTCCAGATTTCCTTGTTTTATTTTCAACAATTCATTATAAAGATTACGGTGGTTTCCAAGAGTTGTTAAATGGTGTATGGGATGTTTTACCGGAAGGAACGCCATTAGTTGGCGGTACTGTTACAGGGTTTATGAACAACTATGGTTGTTATACAAGAGGAGTTAGTGCATTAACTGTTTCAAGTCCAGATATGGACATTACAGTTGGTTATGGGAAGAATACAAAGAGGAACCCTAAGAAAGCAGCAAGACAATGTGCTAAAAAAATACAAAAAGGACTAATAGATAGCAAATATAAAAATAAATTTTTACTAAACTTGGTGTCTGGTTCAGAAATGCCAAATTTACCATTTTTAGGTAGACGGAAAATTATCAGAACTGGTTTGCCGACAAAGTTGCTATTAAGTCTATTTAGTTTTTCACAATATTTTTTTCAAAAAGGATATGGTAGAGATGATGAGGTAATTGAAGAGTTAATAAGACAACTTCCAAATTATAAAATGCTAAGCGGGGGAACAATAGATGAAGGTGCAGCTTTAAGAAACTATCAATTTTTAAATGATAAAGTACTGACAAATACCATTGTCACTCTTGGAATATCAACTAGATGTAATCTTGATGTGAAAACAACGCATAATATGAAAAAAACAAATATTGATTTAAAAATTACTAAAACTAGCCGAGATGGCCGAGTCATCCATGAAATAAACAACAAACCTGCAGTATCCGAATTTCTTAGATTACTTAAGTGGCCAAACGATTTTTTAAATGAAGAAAATTGGTTTAAAACAAATTACTACTTTCCATTAGGCTTTAGGATTAACAGCAATTCTAATATTTTTGGTCCAAGATTACTAGGTGCAATATTAGGAGAATCTTTCATAACTTTAATAAGATCAAAAGATCCAGAGGCACCGATACTAACCATTGATGGCAAAAGCATACTAGACGCAATTGATGCCAATCTGAAATCATTTTCAGATGTCTCTGAATTTGGATTGATTTCTTCTTGTACTACTCGATTAGAAACACTAGAAAGTGAGATATATCAAGCAAAAGAGAGAATTCAAAAATATTTTGATAACCGTCCTTTTCTTGTATTTTATGTCGGAGGTGAATCAACTTATTCGCCTGAGAAAGGTTTAGATTATGCTAATATGTCTTTTAATACAGCTATTTTTTGGAAAGAAGAACGTGCCGCTCCTTCATAACAATGCAATGTCCGTCTTTATTTATTAAGCATTTTTTGTATTGTGTCTATGATATTCAGCCTATCTGCATATATTTCATGAGCAAGATATGTTAATCTATTGATATATTTTCCAACACTATGGTTATTGTATCTTTCTTCGTAGTCGTCAAAGGAATAATTTTCATTTTCAAATGCATTAGTAATTGTATTTGTTGCTAAATTGCCATAAGCTAAAGATAAATGAATTCCTCCACCTATTAAAGGATCAATTCCCGCTGCATCTCCAACCAATATTACATTTGATTTTGAAATTTTAGAAAAATCATCATTCCACGGGATTGGATGGCCTAGCCAATGGGATGTAGATATGTTGATATTTCTTGAATTTAATTCTTTGATAAAAAAATCTTTTACATTAATCTTTTTTTTGTTTGGATTGATTCTAGTATGAAAAATACCATGATTCATAAACGTTTTTCCATTTTTTATACAAGGGAAATGCCAAGCGTATCCTTGCAATCCATCTTTTACCTGAGTGAAATCCATAATAGCTGTATTTTCTTCAAATTCTGAATCATATTGAGGATCAATTGGGGAAAATACTTCAAGGCCAGTTGCAAAACGTAATTTTGTTGGTAAATTCATATTTGCCCGTACTTTACTTAACGCTCCATCTGCACCAACTAAAACTTTTACTTTATATTTTCTCTTGTTAGTATTTACGGTTATTCCATTATTTGAATTTGAATAATTTATGAAAGACTCATTTTGATGTAATGATAGACCACGTTTAACAGCATTTTTCGCCAACATTTGGTCAAATTCGTATCTATGTACTATCTTAAGAAAATCTGGGATCTTATGACAATATTGTTCGTTTCCATAACGATATATTGCATTATTTATCGAGACATTTGGAACTTTTATTTGAATTCCAAGTTTTTTTAAAACGTATTGCCCCCAATCTAAAATTGCACCGCCACAAAGTTTTTCTCTAGGATAAACTTCTTTTTCAATCAGTATTGTTCTTGATGCTAATTCTGGTGCATATTTATGTAAATGTAACCACGTTGAAATCCCTGCAGGCCCACCTCCTACTATCATAACATCATAATCGTTGACTTTTTTTTGATCTTTTAGCATTATCTCACCATCTTGTTTAGTTTGCCATAGTCTATTGTAAAAACTTTTCTTGCACCTTCTAAAGGATTCATTTTTCCACCATATATGCCATTAGCAATTTTTGTACATTCAGCAATCCACTTTCCAATCAGATGGGTTTGTATCCTTTGCTTATAGTCTTTGAATGAAAAATCATTATTTTTAAATGCGTCGTTAACAGTTTTTGCAGCTACATTTCCATACGATAAGGCAAAATGTATTCCACCTCCAAATGCTGGTTCTATTCCAACTGCATCACCTGCTAAAAGGATATTTGGCTGTGATATCGTATCTTCATTTGAGAACCAACGGATTGGATGGCTAAGTAATGTTTCCTGTTCCATATTTTTGTTTCTTGATTGTAATATATTTGATAAAATATTTTTCATATCTGCTTTTTTTCTATCGCGAAAAATCCTAAAATCTGCTAGTCCATGACACATGTGAGGAGTATTGTTTTTTATACATGGACAATGCCAAATATATCCTTGCAATCCTTCGTTAATTTGGGTCAAGTCAACAACGTTTTTCTTTTCATCAAATTCAAAATCATATTGAGAATCAACTTGAGTATACACTTCAAGAGTAGGAGCGAGATGTGGTTTGTTTGGAAGTTTCATCTTCCGTCTAACCATGCTGAGAGCACCATCCGCACCAACTAAAACTTTTACTTTGTATTCGCCCTTATCTGTTTTAACTTGAATAAAATTGTTCTTACGTTCCATGTCAATAAATGATTCATTTTCTTTTAATTTAAGACCGCGTTTAACAGCATTTTTCGCCAACATTTGGTCAAATTCAATTCTTTGTACCATGATAAATTGCTTTGGTTGATGGAGCGTAAATTTTTCGTCTCCGTAAACAAATTCTACATCTGAAATTGGCAATGATGGAATATCAAGATGTATATCTAATTGTTTTAGAGCAATACTGCTCCATGCTCCAAGTCCTCCGCCACAGACTTTATCTCGCGGATATTTTTCTTTCTCAATTAAAAACGCTCTAGATGCCAACTCTGGAGCATGTTTATTCAAATGTAACCATGTTGAAATTCCGGCAGGCCCTCCACCCACTATCATGATGTCGTAATCAGTCTCTGGTTTGTGATTTGATGCTTTAATATTAATTTCTAATCACCTCTAATACTTATCTTATATTTTGTTGCCAAAATTTGTTAACTCTTTTAAAGTCAAGTTGTATTTTTCCCCCCATTCCTCTGTTTTTTTAAGATGTTTGATATCTATTGATCCCACATGGTTTTGATGTTCATTTTCCATTGCTTGCATTAACGCTTCAGCGACGCAAGAGAAAGTTTTTCCAATTGGAAGGCCTGGCACTTGGAAAGGATATTGACTGGGAAGATATACAAAGCCGCCATCAACTCTAAGAATATCAGTTCGTTTTTGACATACATCATATGATAGATTTGGTGGTTGAGAAACGTCAACAACAATAGCATTTTTTTTCAAATGCTCGGAGTTTAAAAGTGCCGTAGGATGACTGGTTGCGGTTACAATTATATCTGCATTTTTTGTTAACAAATCAGTTGTTGTGTCAAAATCACCTTCTAATTTTTCTTTGAGTTCTATTAACTTGTTTTTTCTTCTGCCAATAAGAATTGAATGCTTGAACTGAGGAACTAGTATTTTTGAAACTGCTTCTCCAATTATTCCATATGCTCCGACGACTGCAATGGTAACATCTGGTGGACTTTTATTGACCAGTTTTAAAGATTTAAGAACTGTTTGACATGTTACTGCTGATGTGTAGCTGTCACCATGGTTAACATAACCTGTGTATTCATCTTGGCCTACTAACCATTTTCCACCACTTGTAACAGATGTTGTAAGCGCACCAAGTTGAATCAAGTCAACATCTAACTCCTTTTGAACAAATAGCGCTAAATCAAGTATTTTAGTCCTTATTGTCTCCAAAGGTTGATTTATTATTTGACTTGCTGTAAGTTTTAAACCCGTGATTCGTCCTTTAGTCCCATTCAGATTTAACTCTGGAGAATATATCCAGTTATCATGAATCCACTCTTTAGGTATCTGTTCAATGTTCTTTTCATACATTAAATGTCCAAGAGTCGCAAATTTCATGAGATTTTGCCTCAAATAAACGTCCAATCATGTATAGACTATGGATTTAGTTTATTCTTCCATTTTTCCAAAAAGCCGAACCCCTGTATATGCTTTGGCTTCAATCGGCGCATTTGGTTCGTAAGAGAGTTTCACGTGACTTATGTATCTTACAATTGCCTTTGAAAAATTACGGTCAGGTAACTTTACTGATGGCACATAGGAATCTAGATTAAAATCATAATTGGAGTTTTCTTGTTCAACTCCAGGGAAACCAAGCAATGCTGATTTCAAATTAGGTAGGCACAATTCGTTTTTAACCAGATAATCTAAAAAATCACTCCATCCTTTGCCTTTATGGTATTTATCTGGCGAAATGAAACATTCTAAACCAATTTTTGGATCAACATGATCGCTGATGTTAATGTGAAGGCGAATGCAACCTGAATATTTTTTAATTTCATTTAATAATAATATCAATCCTTCATCTTCATCAGCCCATCCAAGCGATTTAAGGTATGAAACAATCTTATCTGGATGTATTCTCTTGATAACCAGACGAATTCCTTCTGAATTTCTAGATAGCATAGCGGCTACCTGAAAAACTGATGCCCCATCTGGTAATTTTTTTAGTGTGTTTATAAAAAATTTTTCCACTTTTTTAGAAACTGGGCGACCTGTTAGTATTGGTATTGCAGTTTTTGTAACCCACCTACATTTTTCTATATCCTCTGGATTGTTAATACGCAAGGAGGCCGTTTGCAGGAAAATACTTGGGATTGGAGCTTCACAAAAGGAATTATCTGCGTCAAATTCTAACCAAAGACCAATGATTTTGTCATATAAAACGGAATTGGAATCTGACCACATCTCGGCAAAATTACCTATATTTTGCCACTCAGACTTATTAAGAAAAGTCTCTGGTAAATTGCCATTTTTTATTAGATTTGCTAGGGCATCACGTTCCCCTTTTAAAGAAGAAATAGCAAAAAGATAATCTGCTTGCGGCTCAGGTTCTATCAAACGACTCTCAAAGCCTAAAAAACTTGTCAAATCACTTGGGAAATTGTCAGCAATATCTTTAAGTTGAGAGAAGTTGTTTTGCGATATTAAATCTTCAGGGACATATTTTTCAATAAAATCTAAATAATCCACGGTACTTGCCCCCATTGATGGGAAATTTCTAATAATTAAATCATCATCTAAAT
>CAYLKT010000056.1:0-5266 GCA_964384305.1 uncultured Thermoplasmatales archaeon
GGAGACAATGTTTGGGATCTTTTCGCCAAAAGTTTATAAAGAGAAATATATATTTAGATTACAGGTTAAAATCTGGAGATGAGAATCATTATGGGAATAGTTAATAAGATTTTTGGAAATAAAAAAACTGGCGATGTCGGAGGATATATAGACTTAGAGAAATACGTCGAATCACAAGACCAAGCAACTGGCGCAAGGATGAACATAAGAGTTGGTGAGATCCAAAGATATGAAGACCTGAAGGATTTTACGGATTATGTTTATGGTGGAAACGTTTTAATTCTTGATTTTTCACCGATAGCAGACGAAGAAGTCATCCTAAAAAGAATAACAAATGACCTAAAGAGAATGGCAAAAGAAACCAATGGAGACATAGCCGGTATTGGTAATAATCTGATGATTGTGGCTCCATCAGATGTAAAAGTTGAAAGACGCAAACTTAGGGGCAAATTCGCCTAAACCTTTTTATTTCTTTAATTCTAACTTTCTTTTTTTAAATGTGATTTAGATTTTAAAAGGATGGGATGAATGAAGAATCTGGATGGGTGGATGGTAAAGATGAAAGGATGAAGATAATACAAAACCAGATTCTTCATGATCCTTATAAGTTATACTCTGTATGTTTTTATATTTAAATGTTCTGTGTAAAATTGTCGGATTTGAAAAAATTACATCTTAAGTACATTGTAAGCGGACCTGAGGGGATTCGAACCCCTGTAACCGGCTCCGAAGGCCGGTAGGATATCCAGGCTACCTCACAGGCCCAATGAGAAACGGGATTGCAAAATGTATTAATAAACTTGCTTAAAAAATAGCTTATTGTATCATAGTTAAAGAAAGATATAAATAGCGTTTGAAGCATATCAAAGGACAATTGGATGAGATGCATATAATGATTTGGAATCAGTCATAGATAGATTTTCAATCTAGTAAAGACTGGTTTAAATTGCATTTAGGATGGGATGCAGATGCGAAATAGGAGAGAATTGGCCAATTCAGTTGGATTTTTATTTAGGAGGGAATAGTATGGACTATTGCAAGAAAAAATCCATAAATTTTCCAATGTTTGTTAAGAAATCTAAATCACTTTCAGAAATTGAAGATGAAGTTGACAGAATATTGCTAGAATATAAAAGACAAAGGAAGAATGGAGCTGAAACTAACATTGATTTCGAGAGGTTTTCCCTTAAAAGCAAGGAGGGAAAATCCATTTATTTCCTGAGAACAAAATTAAAGATGGATATGGAAGACAAAAAAACCAAAAGTTTGAGCGGTAAAATAATATCTGAAGCAAGGAATAATCTTAGAGAAGGTGCAAGGACAAACAAAAACACAAAAAAATCCAATAAATCTGGAGATGTGGAAATAAAAATTGATAAAAATTTTACTAAAAAATCTTCTAGAAAACTTGACAAAAAAGAAGAAAAAAGAATAGATGAAAGAATCCAAGTGAGAAACAAGAAAGAAACAAAAATAAAGTTGCATAAAAGTAAGTTTTTTAAGAGAAAGAATGGGAAAACAACCACAAAAGAAAAAGAGAAGCATGAACAAAAATTAGAAAGACCGGCAAACATAAAATTGCAAGATACTATAGCAAAAGAGAAGGGGAGAAACGACAACGATTGGTCTGACCTGTTGGATAAAATTATCAAAGAATGTTACATAAAGGTTGAAACAGAGCATGAAGATGGTGATTTAGAGATTAAAGCAAAAAAACTTGCAAAGGAACACCGCATATTCCAAAAAAGGAGCCGCTTAGAAAAAGCAGTGGAAGGCAAAGGAGATTCTGCGGTTTTGCGCGATGAACTGCATCAAAATAATTTGCCAAGTCAGAGCGAATCAAAATTACTAGGTGAAAAAATAAGTAGGTGGTCTGATACGCAACAACATGAAATTGAACCAACAGTAAAAACAAAGAAGGGGGGACGGTCATTTTTTAAAAAGAAAAAATCCATCAAAATTACAGATGAGAATGTTGAAGACAAACAGGAAAACAAGCCAGAAGTTCCTCCACAATCGCTATTTAAATTTAAAGTTGAGAATCTACCAGAGGCTGGAAGAATAAATGAAAATGAAGTAAATCTTCTGAATGAAAAGATAGAAAAAACACCGGAAAAGATCGTATCGGAAAACGAGGAAAATCAGGCAGAAGAAAAAGCAAAGAAACTTGCAAGTGAACATATTAGTAGCAACAAAATTACAGAAGAAGACAACCCTATAACGAACCAAGAAGAGATGTTTAAACATCTCGTGGCTTCACGTACCTCTGAAGAAGAACATGTTTTCTTTGATGAAGCAAATAGTGATTTTACCGGATGGAGTCCACAAATAACAGATAAAGAAAGAAGGAGTATAGGTGCACCCATTCTGGAAAAACCTGAACTCACTGATTATGACTTCAAACTGGATGAAGACATCGAACTACCAAAAGAAGTTTTGAAAAATACCGCTGTAACACTATCCGATCTTGGATTTTCTGAAAATGAATGGGAAGAGCTAGATTTCTATCCGTTGCGCGAACCTTTTGCATATGTTGAAATTCTTAGAAAGAAAGAAAGCCTAGAAAAGTGCTATTTTTTAGTAGAGGTAGAACTAACATCTGAAGAAAAAGAAACTTTGGATTTCATCATAGATACAATGGGCAAGTTAAACATTAACACATTTGAATTAGAATCGAGTGGCGAAAACGAATATTTAAAAGAGCGAGTTGAACGAATAAGTAACGAATATGGGCTTAAAATGGATAAGGATTCAAAAGAGAAGATTCTTTATTACATCGAAAAATCATCCATTGGCTTTGGGAGGATATCTCCAATTATGAATGATCCAAATATTGAAGATATTTCTTGCGATGGTGCTGGAGTCCCTATATTTTTATATCATAGAAAGTACGGTTCTCTTAAGAGCAATGTCAAATATGATGAAGAAGGAGAACTCTCGTCATTTATCTTTAAACTTGCGCAGAAATGTGGCAAGCATGTCTCAATAGCAGAACCTATGCTAGATGCAACAATGCCAGATGGATCTAGAATTCAGATGACTCTTAGTGATGAAATCACTGCCAAAGGTTCAACATTCACCATAAGAAAATTCAGAGAGGATCCATTTTCTCCGCCAGATCTCGTAGAGTTTAATACAATGTCTTCAGAGATGGTAGCGTACATGTGGCTTGCTGTTGAAAATGGAATAAATACTCTTTTCGCAGGCGGCACTGCATCTGGAAAAACAACAACTTTGAATGCATTAATATTGTTTGTTCCAAGAGAGGCGAAAATTGTTTCAATTGAAGAGACAAGAGAAATAAACCTTCCGCACCCCAATTGGATTCCAGGAGTGTCAAGATCAGGATTTGGCGAAATTGTAGCAGATAAGATGGTTGGTGAAATTGATATGTACGACCTTATGAAAGCAGCACTTCGTCAGAGACCAGAATATATTATCGTCGGTGAGATCAGAGGGCGGGAAGCTTACGTTCTATTCCAAGCAATGGCTACAGGACACGCCACATATTCTACAGTACATGCAGACTCAGCGCAGTCGTTAATTCATAGGTTGGAGGGAAAACCAATTGAAATTCCAAGGGTCATGCTACAGTCACTTGATATAGTTTCTTTACATGTAATTACCCGAGTAAAGAATAACAGGGCAAGAAGATGCAAACAAATAATCGAAATTATTGACATTGACCCTGCAACAAAAGAGATTCTTACAAATGAAGTGTTTAGATGGGATCCTGTAGAGGATAAGTTTATCTACACGGGAAAAAGCTACATACTCGAAAGAATAAGAGCCGAGAAAGATATGACGCGAGATGAAATGACAAATGAAATCAAAAACAGAAAAAACATAATCGAATGGATGAATAAAAACAACGTTAGAGGATTTAGGGATGTTGCAAGACTTGTTGCTAGATACGCCGAAGATCCTAACAGTGTTGTGGACCAAGTTATGAAGGATGTTAATTAATGCCTAAGAAAATTGCATTATGTCCGGGGTGTCATACAAAAATTCCTTGTGAGGGTGAACCAGGCAAAAAAGTAAAAATTACCTGCCCAAGCTGTGGGAGAGCGGGATCAATTTTATTTAAATCTGACTTTAAGGAACTTGATTTTTATCCTCTAAATGAACCTTTTTCATATGCAAAAATTCTAAAAAATATGGATACACTTGAAAAGTATTACAAAGTTATAGAACCGTATCTCTCTGGAGAGGAGCAAAAGATTTTGAATTTCATCTGGGAAACTCTAATGAAAACATTCAACATGAGACTGGATGAACTTGACCCTGACAAAATCGAGTCCTATTTAGAGACACAAGTTGATAATGTAATAAAAAGTTATGAGATGAAAATAGATAATGTGACTAGGAGAAAGATATTATATTACATAAAGAGAGAGTCACTAGGCTATGGAAAAATTGATCCATTGATGAGAGATCCCCATATTGAAGATATTTCTTGTGACGGTGCCGGAGTTCCCATATTTTTATATCATAGGAAATATGGCTCTGTAAAAAGCAACGTTGAATTTACCGATGGGGAAGAGTTATCATTCTTTGTTGTCAGACTTGCACAAAAATGTGGTAAGCATATTTCAATAGCAGAACCTATGCTAGATGCAACAATGCCAGATGGATCTAGAATTCAGATGACTTTGAGCACAGAAGTTACTACAAGAGGCTCCACCTTTACTATAAGAAAATTCCGTGCCGATCCGTTTACACCTCCCGATTTGATAGCTCTTAATACCATGTCTGCAGAGATTATGGCATACTTCTGGCTTGCTGTTGAGAATGGAGTTAACGCATTGATTGCAGGAGGGACAGCATCAGGAAAAACCACCATCCTTAATGCAATGTCACTATTTATCCCGCGTGAAGCAAAAATTGTTTCAATTGAAGAAACAAGAGAAATAAATCTTCCACACCCTAACTGGATTCCAGGTGTAGTAAGATCTGGATTTGGCGAAATTGTAGCAGATAGGATGGTTGGCGAAATTGATATGTACGACCTTATGAAAGCAGCACTTCGTCAGAGACCCGAATATATTCTCGTCGGTGAAATCAGGGGAAAAGAGGCTTACGTTCTATTCCAAGCAATGGCTACAGGACATACGACATATTCTACAGTACACGCCGATTCAGCAAAATCATTAGTTCACAGGTTAGAAGGTAAACCAATTGAAATTCCAAGGGTCATGCTTCAAGCACTTGATATCGTCTCAATCCATATTACAACCCGCGTAAAAGGAAAACGTGTCAGAAGATG
>CAYLKT010000056.1:5366-6559 GCA_964384305.1 uncultured Thermoplasmatales archaeon
ATATCGTCTCAATCCATATTACAACCCGCGTAAAAGGAAAACGTGTCAGAAGATGCAAACAGATAATCGAGATTATCGACATTGACGCTACAACAAAGGAAATTCTTACAAATGAAGTGTTTAGATGGGACCCTGTAGAGGATAAGTTTATCTACACGGGAAAAAGCTACATATTGGAAGGGATACGAGCCAAATGTGATATGTCTAAAGAAGGGATAACGTCCGAAATAAGAAGAAGAACCGAAGTTCTTGAATGGATGAAGGCAAATGACGTAAGATCATTCAAAGAAGTGTCCAAAGCGATTTCAAGATATACTGAGAATCCTGAAGAATTTATGAATAGGATAAAAGAACAGGGAAAGGATAAAACAAAACACAGGCGAGTAGAGAAACAAGAAAAAACGAAAGAAAAAGAAGTAACGCCAAAGAAATCCTCCAAAGGTAAGAAAGAAAAAACGAAAGAAGAAACTTTTGAAGCGGATGATAATGAGTCCGATGCGTTCAAAGACTTCAAAAGTATTGATGAAAATATAGCGAATTTATTATATGAGAATGGTTTTACATCAATAGAGTCACTAGAAGAGATTAAAGTAAAGGATCTGGCGAAAATTGCCGGAATAAAGAAAAAAATGGCAAAGACCATAAAGAAAGAAATTGAAGGGAAAATTAAAGAGGAGAGAGATAAATAAGTGAATCTCAGAGGAGAGTAACATGCCTCTAAATAGCTATCAACGGATGTGCTACAAAAAATTTGGTGACATAGCGGAGAGCATGGTTAGTGATAAACTTAAATTGGATTTAGAGAAGGCACACATCGAGATGCGGCCTGGTGCATATCTTTCATGTGTTTGGGTAAATACTGTACTGGCATCTGTGGTTTCACTATTTGTTGCCATTACTTTGATAATTTTCTTGCGGCCTGAAATAACTTTGTCAATTTTACTAATAGTATTTTCAATTATTTTGACTGTGGGAGTATACTTTGGAGGCCTTCTCATGCCGGCGAGTAAAGCAAAGGCCAGATCGAAAAAAATCGATATGAACCTCCCATATGCTCTAAATTTTATTTCTGCGATGTCTTCTGCAGGAATTACACCAACAGAGATTTTCAAAAGTTTGTCCAAACAGGACATTTACGGGGAAATCAAAGAGGAATCTTTGGCCATTTATCGTGATGTAAGTCTGCTTGGACG
>CAYLKT010000057.1:0-6505 GCA_964384305.1 uncultured Thermoplasmatales archaeon
TTGATAAGGAAAAAATTGAAAAAATAAACAACAGCATATCTCCAATTTATGAAGACGGATTAGAAGATCTTTTATTAAAATATAAAGAGAATATTAAAGCAACAGATGACTATAATTATGCAATAAATAATACTGAGATAACTTTTATTTGTGTTGGCACCCCATCAGAAAGTGATGGTGGAATAGATCTATCTTATGTAAAAGAAGTTACAATTAAAATAGCGGAGATATTAAAGGAAAAAAATGACTGGCATCTTGTTGTAGTGAAAAGTACAGTTCTTCCTGGAACTACAAGGGACATTGTCTTGCCATTATTAGAAAAGCATTCTGGGAAAAAAGTGGGAAAAGATTTTGGTCTTGCAATGAATCCTGAATTTTTAAGAGAGGGAATTGCAGTAAATGATTTTCTAAGACCAGATAGAATTGTAATTGGAACATATAGTAATAAAAGCAAAGAAATTTTGAGGGAAGTATACAAGGAGTTCTCATGCCCTCTTTTTGAAACATCTCTTTCTGCAGCCGAGATGATCAAATATGCAAGTAATTGTTTTTTGGCAACTAAGATTTCTTTTATGAATGAAATTGGAAATTTCTGCAAGAAATTAGATATTGATTCATATGAAGTTGCTGATGGAATGGGTCTCGACAATAGAATAGGCAGGGCTTTTCTTGATTCTGGCATTGGTTGGGGGGGAAGTTGTTTTCCAAAGGATCTTCATGCTCTTCTTGCATGGAGCAAAAAGGAAAAAAAAGAGGCAAAGATAATAGAAAGCGCTATTGAAGTTAACGACTTGCAACCACTAAAACTCATTGAACTTTTAAAGAAACATATACCTAATCTAAATGGAAAAACAATCGGCGTACTCGGCCTTTCCTTCAAACCAAACACTGACGATATACGTGAGAGTAGGGCCATCCCGATGGTCAGAAAACTATTGGAAGATGGAGCGGAGGTTAAAGCATATGATCCAAAGGCGATGAATAATTTTGAAGAATTATATCCGCAAATAGAATATTGTTCCTCCGCAGAAGAAGTTCTAAATTCTGATGCGATTCTTATTAATACTAAATGGGAAGAATTCAAAAAATTGGATTATAAAGGAAAAATTGTTATAGATGGGAGAAAACTGAAAGAGGCTGAAAATGCTGAAATATATGAAGGGGTATGTTGGTAAACTATAAATTTTTCAAGAAGTTGATCATTAGCTGAAACGGTACATAACCTTCGTTTGAAATCGCCATAGCAATATATATAAACTCAAATTTTATGTATGAAAATATGATACAACTGTATCAAAAAATCACACAACTTAAAGTTCTTTCTTTATTTCTGGAAAATCCTCATTCGAGCTATTATTTAAGAGAATCTGCAAGAATGCTAGATATGGATCCAATGACTGTAAAAAGGGCACTAGATCTCTTAGTGAATGATGATTTTTTGATTAAAACGGAAGAAAAAAATAGAATACTATACAGGGCGGATGTTGAAAATCCTGCTCTCCGTCACGTAAAAATTTCTTATAATCTTTCCTGGTTAAGAAAAAAAAACACTGTTGATTTTATTTTAAAGCAAATGAAAAGCGTGAGTTCTATTGTGCTTTTTGGCAGCTTTGCAAAAGGAGAGAATGATAAAGCAAGTGATGTTGATATTCTAACAATTTCTTTAAATAAGAGCAAACCAACAGCAGAACTTGCTATGCTTTTAGGGCGAGATGTCAATCTAGCGAATTTTACACCAGCACAATGGTCAAATCAAGCAAAAAATAACAAGGCTTTTTATCTCGATGTAATTATAGAGGGTGTCTTGCTTTATGGAACAAAGCCGGTGGTGTAAATGAGACTGGATGACTGTTTTAAAAAGCGGTTATTGAGAAGAACTAAACCAGATCTCTTAAAATCAAAAAAGGCACTAGAGATGGCAAGCCTAAAGATAGAACGATCAGTTGAATTGCTTGAAAGTGATTTTTATGAGGAATCCATTGTTTCATCTTATACTAGCATGTTTCATTCTGCCCGGGCTTTACTTTTCAAAGATGGAATTACAGAGAGAAGTCACGCCTGCGTAATTGCCTATCTTTCTAAAGGGTATGGGCAATCTCTTGGACAGGATCGCATTAGCTGGATTGGATACCTACAGGTTGGAAAGACATGAATCGTTTTATGGCCTGGAAGCATCTGGAATGGACAAATGTGAATCAAAGGATGCCTTGAACAAAGCAGAAAAGTTTTTAGAATCCATTAAAAACATAATTAACGATGGCTGAAAGGAAAGATTGTTATAGATGGGAGAAGATTGAAAGAGGTTAAAAACGCTGAAATATATGAAGGAGTATGTTGGTAAATATGAAAGGATTGATACCTGCTGCTGGACAAGGAACAAGGTTAGAGCCGATAACTCTTGCTATACCAAAAGAGCTTCTGATGGTTGGCGATAAGGCAATAATTGAATATGTGATCGATGCAATGAAGATGGCGGGAATCACGGAGATTACTATTGTCGTTGGATGGCGAAAACATGCAATTTTAGATTATCTTGGATCTGGAGAGCGTCTTGGAGTAAAATTGACCTATGTTGTTCAAGACAAAAGAGACGGGCTTGGAAAAGCAGTTTTTTCTGGGAAACATACAATTGGAAGAGAGACGTTCCTAGTTGTACTAGGAGATAATTTCTTTTATCCAAAAACATTTCTGAAAGATATTTTAACATTTCACAATGAGAAAAATGCCGAGGCGACAATTGGTGTTGCCGAGGTGGAAGATCCAACTAGACATGGAATGATAAAACCTGGTGAAAATAACAAGATTATTGACATTATTGAAAAACCATCAGTTGATAATGCTCCAAGCAATTTAGGTTGCATTGGGATATATATTTTTAATTCGGATATTTTTGATGCCATTAAAAAGACAAAACCAGGATATAATAATGAGATTCAGTTGACGGATTCAATTAAAATTTTAATTGAGGAAGAAAAAGAGGTGTTTTATAAGGAAATTGAAGGTAAGCATATTGATGTAGGGACTCTTGAAGATCTTGGAAGAGCAAATGATTTTCTTTTAAAACTATAAGATTTTGTGATGAATCATGTTATTTTCGGTAGTTATCGCGGTTAAAAACGAAGAAAAATACATTAAAAGATGTCTTGAATCAATCTTTAATCAGAATTTTGATGGGAAATATGAGGTAATTGTTGTTGACGGAATGAGTACTGATGGAACCTATGAACTGTTAGAAAAATTACAGAAAAAATATGATTTTAAACTGTTTAAAAACCCTAAAATTAATGCTGCTGCTGGACGGAATATTGGTATAAATAACTCTAAAGGAAAATATATTGCCTTTGTAGATGGAGATGCAATACCTGCACATGATTGGCTTATACAAATAAAAAAAATGTTTGAAAAAAAAGATGTTGCAGGTGTAGGCGGGCCTGATTTACTGCCAGAGGACAGCTCGCAGAAAGAGAAGAATATTGGAAGAGTGATGACCTCCCCAATTGCACGAGGTGGGAAAATAAATCCTTCAACACAACATTCATTGATGGAAGAGGAAAAATATGTTGAACATATTCCAACCTGTAATCTCTGTCTTAAAAGAGAGGTTTTTGATGAAGTCGGTTTTTTTGATGAATCATTTGTAAAAGGTCAAGATCTAGAGTTAAACTACAGAATTGTTAAGGCTGGACTAAAACTTCTTTACTCGCCAAATATTACTGTTGTTCACTATCGTAAGAATCATGTGAGAGATTTTGCACGTCAAATCTTTAAATGGGCCAAGGCAAAAGTTGCAATTATTCGTAAGCATGGCTTCCAAGGATTGACTAGCCATGTATATTTGTGGCCGTTGTATGCAATAGTTTCTTTTATTCTTGGTTTTACCTTGTTTTATCTGTTGGATATTTTAAGGGTTTTTTTGTTTTTGTTACTTCTTGCTGTCGTATTTTATATTAGTGTTATACTTTTTGAATCTGGAAGACTTGCCAAAAAGTTTGGAGATGTTAAGTTGTTTTTTTATTCCATGCTATTACTTCCTATCGTTCATATGTCTTATGGATTTGGAGTTATGCATGCATTAACTAAAAGAAAGAGTTGGTGAAATTATGAAAATCTTAATGATTCTTTCTAATCCCTTCATGGTTGATCCTCGTGTCTATAAAGAAGCGGAATCACTTGTTGATGCTGGACATGAAGTTACTGTTATTGTTTGGGATAGAAAAAATGAATATAACTGTGAAGACATTGTTGATGGAATAAAAATCATCAGGGTTCATCCTTCCCATTTAATGCGTATTTTACCACATGATTTAATGAGAAATCCATTATGGTGGAAGAAGGCTTATGAGAAAGGTATACAAGTTTATAATGATGATTTTCAATTCGATATCATACATTGTCATGACCTTGATACCTTGTTAACCGGAGTTTGTTTGAAGAAAAAGTTAAATGTTAAATTGGTGTATGACGCACATGAAATATTTGGTTATATGATCTCAAGGGACATGCCACATTTTATTGTAAAAATCACATTTTTGATGGAAAAGTTATTGATAAAAAAAGTTGATAGAATTATAACCGTTAATGAACCTTTAAAGGACTATTGTAAATCTATTTCAGATAAGCCTGTTACAATTATCATGAATTGCAAGAAATTAGTAAATCATGAATATGTGCCGCCTCAAAACAAAAATTTTTCAATTTGTTATATAGGGGTCTTGAATAAAGCAAGAATGTTTCCAGAACTAGTGAATATTCTTGGAAGCATCGAAAATATTCAATTTGTTATTGCAGGTAAAAAAGAAAACTTATACGAAGAGGTGAAAAAAAGGAGTGAAGAATATTCTAATGTTGATTTTTTGGGGACGATTGGTGCCAAAGACGTAATTCCACAGACCCTCATGGCAAACGTTATTATTTGTTTATTTGATCCAAATGATCCAAATAACAAGGTTGGTCTCCCAAATAAGATTTTCGAAAGCATGGTAACTGGAAGACCCATCATAGTTACCAAGGATTTGTATTTAAGCAAATTTATAGAGAGAGAAAAATGTGGGATATCCATAGAATACACTCCTGAGGAAATAAGGAAATGTGTAATTGATTTAAGAGATAATCCTAAGTTATGTGAAGAATTAGGGAGAAACGGCCTGAAAGCCGCTAAGGAGAAATACAACTGGGATAAACAAAAAGAAAAATTGTTAAAGGTTTATGAAGGATTAAAATGAAAATTGTTTCAATTGTGGGTGCACGTCCTCAATTCATTAAAGCAGCTGCCATGAGTAAGGAAATAAAGAAAAATTATGAGGATGTTCTTGTTCATACCGGGCAACATTATGATTATGAAATGTCTAAGGTTTTTTTTGATCAACTAGGAATACCTGAACCAAATTATAATCTTGGTGTGGGATCAGGCAATCAGGGAGAACAAACTGGAAAAATGCTAACAAAGATAGAGGAGGTTTTATTAAATGAAAAACCAGATTTTGTTTTGGTTTACGGCGATACCAACTCTACAATAGCTGGTGCTTTGGCATCTGTAAAACTGCATATTCCAGTTGGACACGTTGAGGCGGGTCTCAGAAGTTTCGATAAAAAAATGCCTGAGGAAATAAATCGAATTTTAACGGATCATGCCTCTGATTTTTTGTTTGCACCTACCAAAACAGCAATATATAATCTCAAACAAGAAAGCATTACAAAAGGCGTTTATTTAACAGGGGATGTAATGTATGATACTCTGCTACATAACCTTAAAATCGCAGAAGAATCTAAGATTTTAGAAAAATTTGATATTGTGTCTAAGGAGTATATTCTCACTACGATTCATCGCCAGTCAAATACTGATAACGTCGAAAGTCTGTCAGAAATTATTGAAACGCTTTCTGTAATCGATGAAAAAGTAATCTTCCCCATTCACCCAAGAACAGTAAAATTCATACATAATCATGGCTTAAAAGAAAAAATTGGAAAAAATATAGTCCTTACAAAACCTGTTGGATATTTCGATTTTATATGGCTTGAAAAAAACGCTAAGAAAATTCTCACAGATTCGGGCGGGATACAAAAAGAGGCGTATATGCTAAAGGTTCCTTGTATAACTTTGAGGGAAAATACCGAATGGGTTGAAACTATTGAAGATGGATGGAATGTTTTAGTAGGATCCAACAAAGAAAAAATATTGAATGAACTACGAGAATTTGAACCTCAAGAAAAACAAAGAAATGTTTTTGGTGATGGACATGCAAGTGAGAACATCGTTGAAATATTGAATCAACATTTATTTGTTTGAAAAAAGTATCCTATTCCATAAAAATCCATAAGTATAAGGATTGTATTCCAGATAAAGTATTATGATAAAAATTGGCGTTATTGGTATAGGCTCAATGGGAAAAAATCATACCCGAGTATGTTCAGAACTAGAGAATGTGGAACTAGTTGGGGTTGCAGATGTCAATAAAGAAACTGCCAAAAACATCGCCAAAAGATTTGACACAAAGGCATTTTTTGA
>CAYLKT010000058.1:0-6393 GCA_964384305.1 uncultured Thermoplasmatales archaeon
CATTTATGGAAATTAGACGAATACAAGTAACAGGCGGATCATCCTACATAATAACACTACCAAAAGAATGGGTCAAAAAACTCAACATCAAAAAAAATGACCCCATGGGACTCTACATGCAGTCCAACGGGACAATACTTATCACATCAAAAATAAACAGAGAACAAACACAAAGAGAAAAAGAATTTGAAGCAAAAGATACAACGAATCAAACATTCCTACTCAGACAACTAATAGGAGCATACATAGCAGGATATAGCACAATAAAAATAAAATCAAAAGATAGATTAAACCCATCAACACAAAACATAATAAGAGAATACACACAAACAACCATAGGCCAAGAAGTCGTTGAAGAAACAAACAATACAATTACAATAAAAGACTTACTCAACCCTGCAGAAATGCCATTCAACCACACTCTAAAAAGAATGCACATAATAATAAAAGGAATGCACGAGGACCTAATGACCGCGCTAAAAGAACAAGATAAAAAACTAGCAGAAGATATCCTAACAAGAGACAACGAAGTAGACAGGCTACACTGGTTGATAGCACGTCAACACAACATAATACTAAAAAATGTTAACTTTGCAGAAAAGATGCAAACTACCACACAAACAGCATCAACATCATTTCTAATAAGTAGAATAACTGAGAGAATAGGAGATCACGTCATAAAAATAGCAAAAAACGTAATAAACATCTTAGATGAAAAAATCGATAAACAAATGATAGAAAAACTAGAAAAAGCAAGCAACCTATCAATAAACATATTCAGCAAAAGCATTACATCATTTTTCAGAAAAGATATAAAATCAGCAAATGAAAACATCGAAGAAATAGGTAAACTCAGGAAACAATGTGAAGAAATCAATACACTTGCTTTAAAACAAGAGGCAACTATTGCAATACCCCTGGGATACATCGCAGAAAGTATAAGAAGAATAGGAGATTATGCTGAAGATATAAGCGAAAACGTAATCAACTACCTTGTAAGTGAAGAGAAATAATTATTTTGCAATCATTGCTCTTAACCAATCAGCAACGTTTTCTGCATGATCAGCTATGTCATCAACCCAGTCCGCAATTTTTAAAAGATGGTATACATCCATTGGCTCAAGTTTATTCTCAAGATCATAAATTCCTTTAGTTAGTTCATACTTTTTTTTATCTGCTTTCCATTCACATTCATGAACTTTATAGATATATTCCTTTGTCTGCTCCCTTTCTCGTTTCACAAAACTTGTTTCAATTAGATCCTTTATATTTCCAACAGCATCTTCCATAGCATCTACTGTTTTCATAACTGCTTTTGCATGGTCAATAAACATGTCTTGTAATTCTTTAGGGATTCTAGTGTGACGCATATCAAGCATTATAGCAAGATTTTCTGCGTGATCGAGAATTGCATCCTGCTCGCGTAACGCCCACATAAATTTACCTTTGTCAACAGGCATGAAAAGTGACGATGGAAGGTGATTTCTTAAATTACGTTTAATAAGATCTGCCTCATGTTCAATTTCCGACACCTTTTTGGCTAAATCTGAAAATCCTTTGTAATTCCCTTTATAGTAGTCAACTAAACCACCCCCAAGTATATCAACACATTCTCGGACTTTCCCCATATGCTCAAATAACTGACCAAATGGAGATTTTCTCCTATAAACATCTTGAATTGGCACTCTAAAATGATCTTTTTCTTTCATCATATTTCACCTATCTTTCCTTTACCCCACTATTGCTCTTAAAGATATAAAAATTACTACTGACGTACCAGCAGCAATTGGAAGCGTTAAAAGCCATGATGTAATTATTTTTTTAATAACACTAAAATCAACTGCTTCAAGACCACGTGCAAGTCCTACACCTATCACTGCCCCAACAACAGTATGGGATGTAGAAATTGGTAAACCTAGGCTTGATGCAACAAGTACTGTTGTAGCCGCACCAAAATCAACAGAAAAACCTCTTGTATTTGTTAGAGTTGTAATTCTGCTACCAACTGTTCTCATAACTTTACGACCCCACGTCATACATCCAATAGCAATACCTATACCACCAAGTATAAAAAGCCATGTTGGAACCTCTATTTCTGAACCAAGCCCAATACCTTGGGCAAGAGGAATAATTGCTGCAACGGGACCAATCGCATTTGCAACATCATTTGCACCGTGGGCAAATGCAACATAACATGATGTGCCAATCTGAAGTTTTCTAAAAATTCCTTCAACAGTTGCATAATCTTCTTCAGATTTGGCCACTACTTTTCTGAACAAAAATATTCCCATTACTGCAACGGCTATGGCAACAATCACTGCAATAAGAATTCCCTCAGTAGTTGGAATATTATACGTTTTACTCAATGGCGTTTTTAAAAAAAGTGAAGATGTGATTAGTAGGGCAGTAAAACCAAGAATTATAGGACCGACAACTTTTGCGGCTTTAACGGGGTGCTCCCTTGCAAAAATGGTTTTAACAATTATTTTAAAAATAAAAAATGCAAGAATGCAACCAGCAACAGGCGAGATAACCCAGCTTGCAACAACGAATCCCACTTTTCCCCACATAACGGATGACACGCCGCCCGTAATTAATCCAAAACCCACTAATGCTCCAACAATAGAATGTGTCGTTGATATTGGCATTTCTTTCCATGTGGATATTGTCACCCAAATTGCTGCTGCAAGCAAACTAGAAACAAAACCTAGTAGCAACAAATGAGAATCAATACCTGCAACATCCACTATCCCTTTTCTAACCGTATCAGTTACATGACTACCTACAAAAACTGCCCCTACAATACTAAGAATACCTGCTATTACTACTGCCTGTTTATGAGTTATTGCTTTTGCACCAACGGCTGTTGCCATAGAGTTTGCTACATCATTAGCACCAATACTCCAAGCCATGTAAAAGCCAATGGCACCAGCTCCACCAATGATAACCCACATTATTGGATCCAATCGCCTGCCTCCCCTATGCACTAGATAAACATTGCCAAGTATACAGAGGTATATAGATTATATAGATAAGCATTACGAAAAATTATGGGACTAAAAAATTAGTCATAATTTTTGTTAACACAACATCCATCTTCAAGGTTGAACCTGATCATTTTCTTTTCTTTTTCCTCACCAACATTAACAACAGTTACTTCAATTACCCCGTCATCAACATCAACCATGTTAAAAGTATTCCCAAAATGAGCACGAGTCCGATTACATGAAAACGTACCAGCATTTACCAAGAGTGTTTTATGTATTTTTACACCCCATGGTACATGACGATGACCCATCAAGACCAATGGAACCTCATTACGTAGGATGATATCCAATGTTTCGCCAGCATCATCAAGAATATTTGCCTCACGACCAGAATTAGGAACAGGTATCAGATGATGATGGAAACCAATAACTGCCATTTTACTAGTTTCTTTGATCGCTTTTTCTATTATTTTATGTCTTTTCCTACCAAGGCGTCCAGTATCTTTATCAGGTTCACTAGAAGCGAAACCTATGAAGTTTAAATCATCATATGTATGGACAAAACTTGGTTCACCAAAAAACTCAGGGAACAACTTAAAACCCAGGTTTCTTTCATCATGATTCCCTGGGACAATTGCAAGTTTGCTCTCTATTTGTTTAAGTTTTTCTTGTGCTAGTTCATATTCAGATAAAAGCCCCTCAGTTGTAAGATCCCCGGATATAAAAACAATATCTGCTTCAAATTTGTTCAGAGTTTTCACTGCTTTATCAAACATTTTAGGACTAAAATCAGAACCAAAGTTACAATGTATGTCTGATATATGTGCTATTCTCATGAAACTGGATAAAAAATGTTTGTTTATATGTTTTATCTATTTAGAATATTTGAAAGCATTTCAAGAGCAGCCTCACAAGTATTTTCCTTGTTCTGCAGTCGATCCCCAGTAAAAAGAAATTTTTCAACTTGTGTATCATCTTTTGTCGAAACTGCGATATAAACAAAGCCAACTGGTTTTTCTTCTGTACCGCCAGTAGGACCAGCAATACCCGTTGTTGATATCCCAATATCAACATTTGACTTTATTCTTATTCCGTCAGCCATGGCCTCTGCAACCTCTTTGCTTACCGCCCCATGTTTTATTAGTAAATCCTTCGGGACATCTAAAAGTTCCATCTTTGACTTATTACTATACGACACAATCCCTCTATCAAAATAATCTGAGCTACCTGAAATATTTGTCAACGTATGGGCAATAAGTCCACCCGTACAAGACTCGGCTGTCGATATCGTTAGATTTTGAGATTTTAATAGAGTAAAAACTTTATTAAGCAGTTTTGTATCTGACAAAAGTATTACCTCATTTGGGTAAATTAGTAATTGGTATTAAAAGTATTTACTTTTACCCAAGGTTAAAGGTTAAATACAAAAATCATTATCCCCCTCTACGCCAAATCAATATAGTCCCGTGGTGTAGTGGTCAATCATGTTGGCCTTTGGAGCCAGCGACCCCAGTTCGAATCTGGGCGGGACTATCAGTTGCTCCCGTGGTGTAGTCCGGTCAATCATTCCAGCCTTTCGAGCTGGCTACACGGGTTCGAATCCCGTCGGGAGCATTCACTCCAACAGGAGAAACTACGGACGCTAACGCCCTGTTTTTTATAATTGGTAATTTAAGAACATAAATTTTCTAAAGTATTCATAATTATTTCTGAATCGATACCAGTGGCAACATTAGCTTTATTAAAAACACTTTTGTCTTGGTTTATTCGTTTCTGTAATTTTTTAAAATATGACTCTTCTAAAATTTTATGTACTTCAGTACTAATTTTATGATATTTGATATCTGAATACCAACTTAGTGCATAGACGTCGCAGATGTCTTTTATATATTTTTCATCTTTTTGACGATTTATTGCACTTTTTATTTTTGTAGCCAATAAAACATCTGCTGTAGGTAGCCATAGAAGTTTATTGAATTCTGTTAATTCTTTTCTTTTGGTTTTATCTTCGAATACATGAGTAAGAAAAGATTCATCTACTGGATCGAAATTAAAAACTGTTTTGAATAATGGATGAACGTAATCAACAATGGGATCAATGAAGATGGTGAAAATATCATGAGTTGGCTTCTTTTCTGCCTCTTCTTTTGATAATTCTTTATCTGTTCCATATTCAATCTCTTTATAATAACGAAATCCTTGGGGTTTAAATCCATTTGTCTCTAGGATGTTAAGTGCTTTTTTCATGGTTGATTGTGATAATTTTGTTTTATTCATTGAAGGATCGATGTGAAATCCAAGATCAACATCTCGTGATCCAAGGTAATCTAGACCCAGAGCTTCATTAAATTTTTTGTTAACTGTAAGATATACTGCCCATCCTCCCAAGATACAAATTGGTTCATCAAGTATGTCTATTATTTTTTCAAGATAATCAAATGAAGTGTCTGTTTCATATTTAGCGTATAAGGCCATGATATTCTCGCTCCATTAACATGTGGGCTGCTTCTATTGCTACACCTTCTTCCCTCAAAAGATCAAGTATTAACTGCGGTATTGATACTAATCTTAGTCCCCTTTTTTTTATATTTGCATAGAAGACATGTTCATCTTCAATTAGTAAACGCATATTTCCTTTTCCAACAAGTCCATTTTTTATAAGCATGGTGTGCCATTTCTCAGAATCTTGTTTTTTTATATAAATGTCAACTCTTGATGGAAAGAGGTATTTTTGTGTGTATGTTTCGGCATAATAAGTTGTTAGTGCAAATTTAAGTTTTGTCTTTTTTAATAGTTCTATTGGGTTTTGAATATTGTATTCTCTATATAGCGGATATTTGTTTATTTCTTTCCAATAATAAAATAATCCTTGAATGTCATTAACTTTTGTTTTTTCAACAAGGTTTTTTTGTTCTAAGGCTCTTAGATATTTTAGTACCCACACATGCGTGCAGTTTGATTCTTTTGCGATACGATATAATGATAAGGACCCATCTGGTTGTTTAAGTACTACTCGCAATATCCTCTCTTTTTTTGCCCCTCGCATAATATGTAACTATAAAAACTAATATATAAACTTTACTTACATGTAACTAAAAACGTTATTATATAAAAATTACTTACATATTTTTGGTTTCTAACAGATTTTGTGTATTTTCAACCAAAATTTTCAAGTTATTCGATAATATTTTACCATTTCCTTCTTTTAATAAATACCAAAAAAGAGGTCTGACTTGTCCGTTCCAACGGGAGAAGACGAAAATCCTCCCCAACGGGAGCACTTTTACTTCAGCATCTAATGGTACTTCAGTTAAAACGATCTGTAACATTAAAGATATTTTCAGTTCCCAAATACTTGGCAAACTCGATACCAGTAGCTGCAAATAATCGTAGCATATTGTGTTGT
>CAYLKT010000059.1:0-6362 GCA_964384305.1 uncultured Thermoplasmatales archaeon
TTTAAAATTAATGGCTCAGCTGAACTCAAACCAAAATCAACCTTTTTATCAGGATTGTTTAAAGCCTCTAAAATTTGACATTTATCAATCTTGCCACCGGCCACTTTCTGAATAGACGAAATGATTCGTCTTATTTGATGCCAGAGAAATGTTTGTGCATAAAAGTCAATTGTAAGGAAATTTTCCATCTCGCCAAATATGATGTTGTCAATCGTTCTTTCTGGATTTTTTCCTTCTTCAATTCTTGCAAAATTTGTAAAATTATGTGTTCCTGTAAAAAGAGATGCGGTAGAAATTATTTTTTCTACGTCAAAACATTTGTTTTTTAGATAATATCGATAGATTCTTTGTTTTGCATATCGTGGATAAAAATCTGGTTCAACTTCTTTTATACCGTAGAATAAAACTTCTTTAGAGTTTGCATTGAGTTCTTGTAAAATATTATTAATTGATTTTTCTGTATTAAATGCAACAACACTTCCAAGAGACGAAACGCCTTTATCTGTTCTACTCGCCGATCTAAAACAAGATGTTTTTGTATCTTCTATGAAATCTTGTTTTGTAAGTAACTTTAGCAGTTCTCCCTCTACTGTTTTCAACTGAGGTTGGCGTGCGTAGCCATAAAAGCTCCGCCCATCATATGCAAATTTTAGTGCTATTCGCATCTTACCCTGATATTAACATACCTGATAAAAACTTAATCAGAATTTAAGAGATGCTATCACGGTAGGCATGTCGCCTTCATCGATAACAAAAATTGTATCCGTCCAACAACTCATTGTTTCAACAATATTTACACCATGTCCACTGAAAATTGCAGAAATATAAGCAACAACTCCTGGTGTATTTTCCATGTCTTCCGGATGTTTAATCATAATCATTACAAGGTTCTTTGATGTTTTAATTACACCAGTGTTAAATAAAATTTTTAATTCTCCAAGATGTTTTTCCGACGTGATTATTGTGAATACTTTTGATCCTTCAATTGCATAAAAAGTGTCAGCAGATTTTTGGATTTTGTTTCCCAGTTCTAGCATTTTCCCGAGATATTTTTCCTTGTCGACTATTGTAACAACTATTTTGTTTTTGATTTCGAGTTCGCTTTCTTTTAATATTTTTAGGATTTTGTCTTCAAGTATCCTTTCATTTTTAATTTTTGCTTCATATCTGCGACATGCGATTAAAATTGCTTCGATGCTTGTCTTTTTTTCGAGGTCTAGTTCTTTTGCAATTTTTCTTGAAAGTTTTGAATAGTTGAGTATTCCGTTTTTTAAACAGTCAAGTATGCTTGGGTGTTTTGAGAGGTATTTTTCTGTTAGTTCTGTTGTAGTTGGCATAATATTTATTATTGTTTTAATATGTTTTAAATGTTTCTTTTGAGACAATATTGTTCTGTTTTATACATTTGTTCGAAATAAAACATAACTGGTTTTTACTGTTTCACCTAAGTCATCCCTAATAAAAACATGAAAAAACAATTACAAATTGATAATATGAAAACAAAAGTTATACTTGCATACAGCGGCGGACTTGATACATCTGTAATGCTTAAATGGCTTGTGAACAAAGGATATGATGTAATAGCATATGTTGCAGATGTAGGCCAAAAGGACGATTTTGAAAAAATAAAAGAAAAAGCATTAACAACAGGTGCATCGAAAGTCTACATAGAAGATTTGAAAAAAGAGCTTGTTGAAAAATATATTTTTGAAATGTTGAAGGCAAACGCAGTCTATGAAGGGCAATATCTACTGGGCACGGCTATTGCAAGACCGATAATTGCAAAAAAACAAGTTGAAATAGCACGAAAAGAAAAAACAAACATCCTGGGCCATGGGTGTACAGGAAAGGGTAATGACCAGGTTAGATTTGAACTGATTTGGATGAAATTCATGCCAGATGTACAAATTATTAGCCCATGGAAAGAAGATGACTGGCTTTCAGAGTTTAAAGGAAGGAAAGACTTGATAAACTATGCTAAAAAACACAACATTCCAGTTGATGCAACGTTGAAAAAACCGTACAGCACTGATGAGAACCTAATGCATATCAGTTACGAATCAGGCATTTTAGAGGATGCAAGTTGCAAACCAAAAGAAGATATGTTTAAACTAACAAAATCTCCAAAAAATGCACCGGATAAAGAAACAGAGATTAGTATTGAATTTAACAAAGGCATACCTGTGAAAGTAATAAATCTAACTGAAGGTAAAGAAGTTAAAGGATCTCTTAAGTTGTTCACATATCTAAACGAAATTGCTTCTGAAAACAGCATTGGAAGAATAGATATTGTAGAGAACCGGTTTGTGGGGATAAAATCCAGAGGGGTTTACGAAACACCAGCAGGGACAATACTTTTCAAAGCACACCATGACCTGGAAAGCATCACACTTGATAGAGAAGTTGTTTATCTGAAGGAACTGATGTCCCCAATAATTGCAAAACTCATATACAACGGTTTTTGGTATTCACCTGAAATGGAAATGCTAATGGCTGCTATAAACAAAAGCCAAGAAAATGTAACAGGAAAAGTTTATCTAACTTTATACAAAGGAAACGTAATAGTTACAGGCCGTGAATCCGAGTTTTCTCTATATAATAAAGCATTATCAAGCATGGACGAGGAAGGAGGGTATGACCAGAAAGACGCAGGTGGTTTCATAAAAATAGTTGGACTCAAGTTTAAAATGCAAGGTGTAAAAAATGAAGCTTTGGGAAAAAAACTATAGTCTGAACAAACAAATAGAAAAATTCACCGTTGATGACGACTACATCATTGACCAAAAACTCATAAAATATGATTGTGCTGCGTCTATTGCTCATGCAAAAATGCTTGCAAAAATAGGTATTCTTTCTAAAGACGAATGTAACAAAATAATAGAAGAATTAAACAAAATAATTAAACTTGATAGTAAAGGAAAATTTACAATAAAACAAGAAGATGAAGACGGCCATACGGCAATTGAAAACTACCTAACAAAAAATCTAGGAAGTGTTGGAAAAAGGATCCATACAGCGCGTTCAAGAAATGATCAGGTGTTAACGGCATTGAGGTTGTACTACAAAAACGAGATAAAAAGTGTTTTGGAATTAATAGATGCATTAGTTGAAAGTTTACTCGTTCTTAAGGAAAAATATGGCAATGTTGAAATGCCCGGTTATACACATATGAGAAAAGCAATGCCATCATCAGTAGGTCTATGGGCAGGTGCTTTTATCGAATCGATGAAAGACAATAAAATATTGTTGTCAAATGTCTATAAACTCATTGATCAGTCACCATTGGGAACAGGCGCAGGCTATGGATTGCCCATACAAACAGATAGGAAATTAACTGCTGAATTACTTGGTTTCAAAAAGATACAAAAAAACCCGATATATGTACAAAATAGTAGGGGGAAATTTGAAGCGAGTATGCTCCACATGCTAAGTCAGATAATGTTTGATCTGAACAAGATGGCTTCTGATTTGATTTTGTTTAGCATGTCTGAATTTGGATACTTTGAACTTCCCGATGAGATATGTACAGGAAGTTCTATTATGCCCAACAAGAAAAATCCAGATGTACTAGAGTTGATAAGAGCGAAATATCATAAAATTGTTGCTTTAGAATTTGAGATAAAATCAACAATTGGAAATCTTATTTCAGGTTATAATCGTGATTTGCAGTTAACGAAAAAACCAGTAATTCATGGATTTGAAATTACAAAAGAAACTATCAGCATTATGGCCTTAGTTTTAGATAAATTGAAGGTTAATAAAAGCAATTGTAAAAGAGCAATGACAAAAGAGTTATATGCCACAGAAAAGGCTTATGAGCTTACCAAAAAAGGTTTTCCTTTCAGAGAAGCATACAAAGAGGTTTCTAAAAGTTACAAATAAATCCCAAGATAACTCTTTTAAAAGGTGAACTATACCATTTAGTGAGTTAAATGTCAAGAAAAAAACATATTAGTGACATGCTAAAGAAAATCGGTGCAGAAGTTGGAGATAAAATAATTATAGAAACAAAAACTGTAAAAAAAGAAGGAGTTCTGATGCCTCACCACCAGTTCAGTGATGATGACATAATAAGCATAAAACTTGACGATGGATATAATATTGGCCTTGCAGTTGATAAAAATACGAAGATTGCTCTTGCAGAAAAGCATAAGAATGTTGTTAAAGAAGGTAAAGAAATACCATTTGATAAAAACAAACCAACTGTTTCTATTATTGGAACTGGTGGAACGATTGCTTGTTATGTTGACTATAGAACAGGCGCAGTACACCCTGCAAGTTCAGCAAAGGAACTCGCTTTTTCTGTCCCTGAAGTTTTTGATGTCTGTAATGTAAAAACTAAAGTTGCATTTCAAATTCTCAGCGAGGATATTAAAGTCCCTCATTGGCAGATGCTTGCTAATGAAGTTGCAAAGGAATTAAACAATGGTGCCACTGGAGTTATCATACCTCATGGAACCGACACGCTTGGATATACTTCAGCAGCACTTTCGTTTATGTTAAAAAATCTCACCGGACCTGTTATCCTTGCGGGTGCACAAAGGTCAAGCGACAGGCCTTCGTCAGACGCCGCACAAAATTTACTTGCTGCTGCAACAGTAGCTATAAACTCAGATATTGGAGAAGTTATTACAACAATGCATAAAGAAAGTTCAGATACTGCCACTGCAATTCATAGAGGCGCAAGAGTAAGGAAATTTCACACTTCGAGGCGTGATGCATTCAAAACAATAAACGACATACCATTAGGAATAGTCGAAGATGGAAAGATAAAGATCAATGGGAAGTATAGAAAGAAAACACTGGGAAAGGTTAGCGTTGACACCAAGATGGAAACAGACGTAGGAATGATTTATTCATATCCAGGATTAGAAGGGAAAGACATTCCTGACAAAAAAGGCATTGTTCTTATAGGCACTGGACTGGGGCATATTCCCAATAGCGTCATCTCGCGTATCAAAGAGCTGACAGAAAAGGGGACTGTATTTGTAATGACATCCCAATGCATTTTTGGAAGGGTGAATCTGAATGTTTATTCTACTGGAAGAGACCTGCTGAACACGGGAATTATTCCCTGTGAAGATATGCTACCTGAAACGGCATACGTGAAACTTATGTGGGCTCTCGCCCATGGAAAAAACAAAGAAGAAGCGAAAAAAATAATGCTTACAAATATTGCTGGCGAAATCTCTGAAAGAACGAGAAGCGATGGTTTTTTATAAAAAAAGAAGAGGTGAGAGGTGTTAAAGAACACCTGTTTTTTAGAAGGTTATAGTATTTATGGGTTGCTTCCTGCGTGTTTGTTAAGTTCAGATTGTACGATTGCAGGAGTTATTATACCTACGATAATGAATAGTAGTGCCCATAATAGTGTATTATTGTCTTTCTTGACGTTTTCTGCAAATGCTTCTGCATACCTATATATCCAATATATGTTCGCAATTGGTATGATGAGAAGTATTGCAGTTGGTATGTTTGCTCCGAAATTATTGTTTATCTCGTCTTTTGTCTTGGCATACCAATAGAGAAAATAAATTCCACAGGTAATAATACCAAGCAGGTAGACGACTATTATATTTCTTTCCTTTATTTGCATTCTATTAACCACCTATAGTTTTATGCGTGCTTCTCGGCAATATCTCCAACAATTGGTAGTTTAAATTTTTCTCCTTGGTATGCCTTAAACATAAGAACAAGCCATAGAACAAACACAAGAAGGCCCATTAATCCGCTAATTGCCCACCCTACAAAGGGGACGAACAACAATATCACTTGAAGTATACCTACTACAATCATCAATGGTAAAAATACAATTATTGATTGAACCGCATGAAATCTTACAGTTTTGTTCTCCTTTTCCATTATATAGAATATTATTCCCGTTATCCAACCGAGAACATAACATAATGCCCCAGCTACATTTTCTTCTAAATTCATAGATGTTTTTGCCATAATAAATTGCCTCCTCTAGTCCATTGAAATACTAAAGTACTATTTATCTGTTATGTTTTTTTGGCGGCAAAAACAATTGATCTTCTATTTTTACAATTTTTATTTTTTCAGAGTTAAAAGAAACAGGTTTTGGTTTTCTAATGATTTTTATTTCATATGTTTTAGAGCCCATGACCTGTAGATCATCATTGGTTTGGCTGACTAAAATCATCTCAGTGGTTATTTCTTCACCGCCAAGTATTCTTGCTTTTTGTATTTCTTTTGCATCAAGTGTTTGTTCATTCCAATTTGAAAGACCAATAATATGGATTTTGTTTCCAGATATTGAAGAAATATAATAATATGAATCTTTGTAGGAGATAAAATCTCCTTTGCTAAAAGATGGTAATCTCAGAAGATATGTCATTCTG
>CAYLKT010000060.1:0-6334 GCA_964384305.1 uncultured Thermoplasmatales archaeon
GAATATCCTCAACCTCATCCAGATCAAGAGGGGCACTTTCTCCATCATCAAGAAGACCTCTCCATCCGTCCCGAAGGCCCAGAACATCATATCCAAGCGATATTGCTTTTGTTGTTAGACCCCTTATTACAGCATTTAATCCAGGGGCATCTCCGCCACCTGTAAGAACTGCAATCTGTTCATTTTTAAATCCAGTAACTGCCACAGTTCAAACCTTCATGTCTGGCATCATTAGAATATATATAAAGGATTTGGATGTTTAATTAGTAAACTATATATTTTTCTCCCTATTTGCAATAAATCACTGAGTGTTAAAAATGACAATAAAAATCCATAACTCTCTTTCAAGACGAAAGCAAGACTTCATACCAGTTGAAGATGGAAAAGTAAAGATGTATGTCTGTGGTATGACTGTATATTCAGATGCTCACATCGGCCATGCAAGAACCTATTTTGCTTTTGATGTAATACGCAGATACTTTGAATATAAAGGCTACGAAGTAACCTATGTTCAAAACATTACCGATGTGGATGATAAAATCATCGCCGCTGCAAACAAAGAGGGCGTTGATGCGCTTGAATATTCAAAACGTTTTGCTGACAGGTGCCTGGGAGACCTCGACCACCTTGGTATTAGACGTGCAGATATTTACCCAAAGGCCTCAGAAACAATTCCTGAAATGATTGAGATGACTCGGAAAATTGTTGATAACGGTTATGGATACGAAGTAGGTGGCGACGTATACTTTTCGGTTGAAAAATTCAAAGACTATGGAAAACTATCTGGTCAAAAACTGGATGAAATGAAAGTTAGTGAATGTGCATTAACCGGCGAGAAGAAATACAATCCATTTGATTTTGCACTTTGGAAAGCTGCTAAACCAGGTGAACCATCTTGGGATAGCCCATGGGGTAAAGGTCGTCCCGGCTGGCATATTGAGTGTTCTGCAATGAGTAAGAAATACCTAGGATTGCCTTTTGACATACATGGCGGCGGAATGGATCTACGTTTTCCGCATCACGAAAATGAAATTGCTCAAGCAGAAGCAGCAGACGGTAAAGGATTTGCCAACTATTGGATGCATATTGGTCTCCTAACAGTTAATGGAGAGAAAATGTCCAAATCTCTTGGAAATATGATCAATATCAAAGACCTTCTAAAAGAATGGGATCCTGAAATTGTTCGTTTCTTTTTTGCACAAGCCCATTATCGTAGCCCGCCTGATTTTAGTAAAACAGGACTTAAAAATGCTGAAAAAGGCCTTGATAAAATTCACAGATTAAAAGAAAAGCTCGACGAGCTATCTGTGGACGGTAAAGATGATTTAGATGAGAACAATCTAACTGGAAATGAAGAAGATTATCTTCAAATTATAAAAGACTTTAAACTTATATTTGAAGAGTCGATGGATGATGATATCAACACGCCTCGAGCAATCTCTGCAATATTTGACTTTGTAAACAATAGCAACAAGTATCTTGAAGAAAATAAAAAACCAGACAATACACTTTGCAAATATGCATTAAACACTCTTTTGAAACTTGGAAGTGTGTTGACACTATTCCAGGATAGAAAAATAGGAGATGAAGGGTCTGAAGAAACCTTAGATAAAGTTAGATCCCTTGCTTCAAAGCATTCTCAAGACGTTGAAGGAAAAAGTCTTGAAGAGCTAATGGATTGTCTTTTAGACATAAGGGAGAAAGCTAGAGAAGAGAAAGAGTGGAATATAGCAGATTCCATCAGAAGTGGATTAAGCAAAATTGGATTTGAAATCCAGGATACTTCTGAAGGAGCTGTTTGGAGAAAAAAATAGAATATGAAAAAAATTCTTGTCGGTTTTGATGGGTCAGAAGGTGCAGAACAGGCTCTTAATAAAGCTATGATGATGCTAGAGCCATACGGCGAGCTTATTCTTTTGGCAGTGGTACCAAGCCCGGACGACAAAACATTTATTGACTACGAAATTTATAACAAACTTAAAAGTAGAGCAAAAAACCTAATCAATGAAGTAATTGTAGATATTGGCCAACATGAATATACAATCACTGGGCAAGTGGAAGAGGGCGACCCTGCAGAAACAATAATCGATATTTCAAATGAACTAGATGTGGAACTAATTGTACTTGGAAGTAAAGGCAAAAGCGAGCTTGGAAGATATCTTATAGGAAGCGTCGCAAACAAGGTTGTACAATACGCCCATAAACCCGTTATGGTAGTAAGATAATTATTCAGGGATTGGCCACTTAAACAATCCTTTTTTAAGATACGCCACAACTTGTTCTACACTTTGTTTTGCTTTTCTTTCTACTGACTCTTTTGTGTTAAATGCATTATGTGGGGTTAAAATTACATTTGGTTTCTTGCTTAATTTTTGTAGTTCACTATATGCTTTTCCATCTGATTTTTTATTCAATCTAAGAAAAGTTGCAATATTTTTTTCGTCTTGAAAAACATCAAGACCGATACCCCCGATCACTCTTTCGTCGATTAATCTATTCAAATCATCCATGGGTGAAAACTCTCCTCGTGCAATATTTACAAATATCAGTCCAGATTTTGCAATCTTTAGTTTTTCGTAGTTAAAATACGCGCAATTTTCATCTGTTAAATTCATTGCGCAAACTACAACATCTGCATCCTCTATCCCTTCTTCATAGGTAACATATTTGACATCTTCATAACGTTTTACAACATCAACACCTTTTACGTGCATACCGAGACCTTTTCCAATTTTACAAACTTCATAACCGATATTTCCAACACCAACAACAAGTAGATTTTTACATTCACATTCGGACCCTGTCAGTCCATCACGATGAAAGATTTTGAATTGCTCAATTTGTTTTGGAAGTTTTCTCAAAAGCGCCATCCAAAGCACCATTGCATGCTCTGCAACTGCTCTTGCACAATAGAGTGGAAGATAACCGCATGAAAAATTACCATTTGTTTTGTTTTTATATTCCAAGATATGATCATAACCTGTACTTCTAGAAAGAACTGCATCGATTTCATTGGCCCATTCGAATGGAAATATCGACTGGGTTCTAGTGCTTATCAATTTTGCTTGTGCTTCTTTCTTCCCATACTCCTGTATAGTTTTACCAGTAAAACCTGCATTTATTTCCTTTGGCAAAAATCTTTTCAATTCCTTTTGCTCTTCTTCAAATGCTTCGTAGAAGAAAACGTCATACATTCATTGTACCTCTTTATTAAAAAATACCAAAACCACTATTTAAAACCGAACGTCAATAAACGACTACCCCTTTTACGCCGTCTATCGCCCTAAATTTTTGTATCAATGTTCCAGGCACCTGGGTTTCTGTAACAATGAAAAGCCTTGGTTCTTCGGTAAACTCAAAATCATCCACTATCGATTGTCTTATACTTATTTTTGCATCTGCAATAATTTTAGAGACATTTGCTAGAATTCCAGGTTTGCTTGCATTACTTGGTATGATTTCAATTACCCCCCAATCCATTTCATGTGCTACGTCTTTTAAATTGCAAGTGGGCATTAATTTAGAAAATATCTTCCTTAATTCTTCGTTTTCATTAATTGTTTGAATTGTTTCTACAATAATCCGCCTATCCATATCAAAAGCACGCGCAATTTTAGAATCAGAGAGCTCTATCTCTCCACAATAAATACGGTCATCTCTGATCTTTAATCCGTATTCAAGCAATTTTCGAGCGAGTTTTTTCCTTTTTGGATACTTGTTAAAATATTTGACAAATTGTTTCCACATGATACGAACATAACGCATTGTAATATATAAAAATTTACATTAACGTCTAAAATTGTACAGTAATGTACACTTATCCTCAATGTTTATATACTGTGAAGTTCATAGTAATATATGAGCAGTATGAAAAAAACAAAAATAATACTGGATGAAAACGATTTACCAAAGAAATGGTACAACATACAAGCAGATTTAAAAACACCATTGGATCCTCCACTGAATCCACAGACAAAAAAACCCATTGGACCAGATGACCTGAAGGCCATATTTCCAATGGGTCTAATAGCACAAGAAGTCAGTCGAGATAGATACATAGACATACCAGAAGAAGTGCGAGAAATTTATAGAATATGGAGGCCAAGCCCGCTAATCAGGGCAAGGAGACTAGAAAAATATCTAAAAACACCAGCAAAAATCTACTACAAATGGGAAGGGGTAAGCCCACCAGGCAGCCATAAACCCAACAGTGCAGTACCACAAGCTTATTACAATATGAAAGAAGGGGTCGAACGAATAGCAACGGAAACAGGAGCAGGGCAATGGGGAAGTTCGCTAGCATTTGCCACACAATTATTTGACATCAAATGCAGAGTGTACATGGTAAAATGTAGTTATGACCAAAAACCTTACAGAAGAGTAATGATGGAGAATTGGGGAGCAGAAGTTTTTCCGAGTCCAACTAATCTTACAAACGTAGGGAAAGAAATGCTAAAAAAGTATCCAGGCACATCTGGAAGTCTTGGAATGGCCATTAGCGAAGCTGTTGAAGACGCAGCAACTCACGATAATACAAATTATGCTCTTGGCTCAGTTTTAAATCATGTAGTACTGCACCAAACAATAATTGGTTTAGAATTAAAAAAGCAGTTTGAACTTATTGACAAATATCCAGATATTGTTATTGGATGCGTTGGCGGAGGAAGCAACTTTGCAGGGGCAGCTTTTCCATTTGTACAAGATAAAATAACAGGAAAAAGGCCAGATACAAAGATTATTTCAGTTGAGCCATTGGCATGCCCAACACTAACAAAAGGGGCATACAGATACGATTATGGAGACAGCGTTGGTCTTACGCCGTTATTAAAAATGTACACCCTTGGACATAATTTTGTACCTGCTGCAATTCATGCTGGAGGACTAAGATATCATGGAGACTCACCCTTACTTTGTAAATTAACAAAAGAAGGATACATGGAGGCAGTTGCTTATTATCAAAACGAAGTCTTTGAAGCGGCAACACTATTTTCAAGAACCGAAGGTTTTATTGTCGCACCGGAAGCTGCTCATGCAGTAAAAGCTACGATTGATTTTGCGAGAATGTGTAAACAGAAAAACGAGGAAAAAATAATTGTTTTTAATAACAGTGGACATGGACATTTTGATCTTTCAGCATACGATGCATATCACAACAATCAGATCCGAGATTACAGCCACCCAACAGAGGAAATAAAGAAATCGTTATCTTCGCTACCAACACTATAAAACATTTTTTTCCTTATTTTTTGTTCATTATCTTTGTCACATCTGAATGTAATTCAAAACGAAATAATTTTCATACCCTTCAACAAAATATTGCAGGGGAAAAAACTTAAGTTTAGGACGGTATACTAAAAAAATCGGTTAGAACAAAAAATATTCAAGAGATGGTTAATTGGCATATAACTTTACATTTGATTTATCAAAGTTGTCACAGTCATTATTTAAAGACATTGCAAAGTTTTCTGAAAAGGAAAAAGTTCCAAAAAGAATGGGAGACTTAGCAAGAACCCTGATAGAAAAATTCAATGTCAATAAAATTACCGGGCTACCAGTTGACGATTCAATAACGATCATAGAAGATATTATTGACATACATTTAAAGAACAGCCTATATAGAGAACATTTTCTAAAAACAAATAAAAGAGCGTTATTTCTTCCCCATTGCTGCAGAAAATACATGGACTCGAGATGTAAGGCAGATTTTGATCCAGAGTCTGCATCATACCTCTGCAGACATTGTTCGGATGATTGTCAGGTGAACAAGGCTACAAAACTTGCAAAAAAAGAAAATTACGATGTGTATGTATTGCCCGGCAGTTCCTGCATCAGAAAGATTTTCCAGAGGAATATGTATGACGGCATCGTGGGAGTGGCTTGTACAGACGAACTAAAATTAGCAATAGGCATCTTAGAACAATTCAACATATCCGCACAAGGCGTGCCATTGATAAAAAATGGCTGTTCAGGAACACAATTTAACTTTGAAACTTTACAAAAAATAATAAAAAGAGGCGAAAAAAAGGCATAGGCGAATTAAATACAATGATATTTGCTCTAATGGATTGTGCTTTTGTATTTGCTAGAAAAATTTATTTTCCTCTGCCAAGATTCGCACGGATGCTAGGTCGTATTTTTTCTGCACCGCGACCCTTATGCATTAATCCTCTACCTTTTTGGCCAATACTGGTCTTACCACGAAGAACACGCCTTGTATTGGATGCACTTGAAATCCAGTTGATCTTAGGATCCTTAAGTATTACAGGATGAACAGGATCTACTAAAATAATCTCATAGAAATGGCTTTTTCCATCTTCTCCAACCCAGTATGAAT
>CAYLKT010000061.1:0-1504 GCA_964384305.1 uncultured Thermoplasmatales archaeon
ACAAAGTAAAATTTGTTTATGCAAGCGATTATATTAGCGATCCAAAATACTGGGAACTTGTACTTCGCAGTTCAAAAGCAACATCCGTTGCAAGAGTGAAACGTGCAATGGATATTATGGGACGTGATGAAAGCGAAGCGGAAAAAGATCTATCCAAGTTATTTTACCCGGCAATGCAGGTATCAGACATATTTTATCTAAATCTAGATGTGGCATATGGTGGAATGGATCAACGTCATGCACACATGCTTGCCCGCGATATAAGCAAAAAGCTTGGCAAGAAACCACCGGTTGCAATTCATACCCCACTTCTTACAGGACTCCAAGCAGGAAGTAGAATGGATCCAACCGAAGTTAAAATGAGCAAAAGCAAACCCGATTCAATGATTTCAATTCACGACAGCCCCGAAGAAGTCAATAGGAAAATGAAGAAAGCATATTGTCCTGAAAAACAAGTAGAAGGAAATCCAATATTGGAAATGTGCCGTTTTATTATATTCCCGGAGTTGAGAAATGACGTGTTCCTTATTGAACGACCGGAAAAATTTGGTGGAAACCTAGAGTTTTCTTCGTATAAAGAACTTGAAAAAACCTTTGTTGATGGCCTACACCCACTTGATCTTAAAAATGCAACAGTAAAGTATGTCAATAACATTCTTGAACCAGTCCACATTTATTTTGAGGAGCATACTGAAAACCTTGAAAAGATGAAAAAAATATGGGTAACAAAGTAGAATATTAAGAGTTGGTTACATTTTGTTTATATTAAATGCAATAAACGTAACATTGTTGCTATCATAACATAGTTCGACTTTATCTTGCCACTGTTATACCACAAACTACTTATATAATTATTTTATAAATAATATAATGGTGGAAATATGAAAGAATTGAATAAAAATAGAAAGGTAGCAATATCTCTTGCTTTAGCAGCTATAATTGTTCTTTCTACATTCGTTGTTTCAATACAATATGGACTAATTACGTTTGACTCAAACAATCAAGGAGATGGTGTTTATTCATTTACGAAAATTTTTGTAGACGATAAAGAAGGTTTGGTACCTCATTCCGTCAATTTTACAGCTATGGCTTTGCATTATACGGGTGACCTTGAATATAGTTGGGATTTTGGAGATGGTGAAACATCCAAAGAAATGAACCCAATGCATATCTACAAAGAAAACGGTACTTATGTTTGTAAACTGACGGTAACCGACGACGGAGGGGAAACAGGGACGGATTCTGTTAAAATTTCAGCGAGTGAAAATCAGCCACCACAAGTAACAATTGAACTCTCCGATGACAAAATTAGTCGCCCTTGGAAACCAGGAACCTTCTTGTTGTGGTCCAAATTGTGGGACTACTATGAAGGGCGATATGTACGACCGTTAATAGATAAGACTTCGATTCCCTTTGCAATTATGGGCGGATACGCAGATCTTGAATGCAACGCACAAGTTTATGATCCCGAAGGAGATGAAATTGTTTCATATAAATGGGAACT
>CAYLKT010000061.1:1604-6284 GCA_964384305.1 uncultured Thermoplasmatales archaeon
GAAGTGTAGTTAAAAAGTAACTGGCATCCAACAAAGGGGGCCCAGATTTAGCCTCCATCAATATTATTTTTAAAAAGAGTGATTCTGCTGGTTTGAAGTTTTCCAATAACGTATCCCAAATTATTACTCTCAACAAACTATTTTAATAGATATTTTCATTCACCCGCCAGGGGAAACAATATGGACCAGATATTTAACAAGAAAATGGAGACAATGCCTCGTAAAGAGATCAGAGAGTTGCAACTTAAACGATTGAAAGAAACAGTGCGCCAAGTATATGACAATGTACCATTCTACCAGAAAAAATTCAAAGAACTAAAGATTACTCCTGATGATATTAAAACTCTTGATGACGTTAGTAAACTTCCTTTTACCACTAAGAATGATTTACGCGATAATTCTCCTTTTGGCATGATGACAACATCACTGGACAACTGCATTGAAATGCATGCATCATCTGGAACCACGGGAATTCCTGTAACAGTTGCATATACAAAAAAAGATATTGATGTTTGGGCAGAAGTAATGGCTCGATGTCTTTCAATGTCCGGCCTTACTAAAAAAGATATTTTCCAGAACCCTATCCCATATGGGACATTTACTGGAGCTTTTGGTTTTCATTATGGTGCACAGAAAGTTGGAGCGATGGTAATCCCCTCAGGAAAGGGGCAGTCTGAAAGGCAAATTAAACTCATGGATTACTACAAAACAACTTTTGTCTCAGGTGTTGCATCATATATGCTCAGACTTGGAGCTGTGGCCAAGGAATTAGGAATAGACCCAAAGAATCTTCCGGTGAAAAATGGGCTTTTTGGTGCCGAAATGTTCACGCCTGGTTTAAAGAAGCGGATTATGGACACTTGGGAAATTGATGTGCATGACATCTATGGGCTTACAGAAATGTGTGGCCCAGGCGTTTCTACTGATTGTGACCAACATGATGGACACCACTTGTGGGAGGATCATTTCTTAATAGAGGTCCTTGACCCTATCACCCTTGAACCAGTTGGGCTTGAAGAAGAAGGTGAAATCGTTCTAACAACACTTACAAAAGAGGGAATGCCACTCCTACGTTATAGAACAAGAGATATTGCAAAACTTTATGATCAGAATGTTTGCGAATGCGGTAGAACACACGTAAAACACTCTACGATCAAAGGAAGATCCGACGATATGATAATTCTAAGAGGTACAAACATCTATCCCGGTCAAATAGAATCTGCCCTTATGAAACACGATGAAGTTGGAAGCAATTGGCACATGATTCTTACAAATGAAAACGACATAGACATGCTTGAAGTTGAAGTTGAGAGTGAAAACTATTTAAGCCCGAATGATACAGAAAAACTGCAAACAATTTTGCAAAATGAAATCAAATCAATCATAGTATTCACTCCGAGAGTAACGGTTCTTCCACCAAATACAATACTGGAAACTGGCCTTAAAGCAAAACGCGTTATAGATAATAGGAAAAAGGAATGACCATGGCAAAAAATATTGGAAGTTTATTGGAAAGAAATGGAGCTCTTGCTGAAAATGAAGTGAAGGATTTGATGAAATCCTATGGCATTAGGACCACGAATTATAAACTCGTAAAAGAAGAAAAGGACCTAGATGGTTTGAATCTCAAATTTCCAGTTGCGCTTAAAGTTTGTTCGAGTAAAATTTTACACAAAACAGATGTTGGCGGAGTTAAATTAGGGATAAAAACCCAGGAAAAACTTATAGAAGTTTTTAAGGAATTCAAAGAAAAATTCCCCAACGAGAATCTTCTGGTTGACCAGATGGAAGAAAAAGGCGTTGAGATTATAATTGGTCTGGCCCAAGATCCAACATTTGGACTTACTATTATGTGTGGTATTGGTGGCATTTATACAGAACTTTACAAAGATGTTTCTTTTAGAGTTGTTCCGATAGATAGATATGATGCAGAGGAAATGATAGAAGAAATAAAAGGTAAAAAACTACTTGAAGGTTTCAGAAACATTCCAGCAAACAAAGAACTTGTAATAGATTTACTACTAAAAGTATCAAAAATTGGGGAAGAATTGATAGATAAAATTGATCAAATGGATTTAAATCCAGTATTTATATACGCCAACGACTATTGTGTTGTTGACGCTAAAATGATATTAAAATAGGTGTGGGTAAAAATGGTAATGGAAACTGAAAATTATAAAATTAAAGACATCAACCTTGCAGATTTTGGAAGGAAAGAACTTGACATTGCTGAACACGAAATGCCAGGTCTTATGGCTTGCCGTAAAAAATATGGGCCAAAGAAAATTCTGAAAGATGCAAGAATTATGGGCAGCTTGCATATGACTATTCAAACTGCAGTTTTAATTGAAACCCTTCGTAAACTTGGCGCCGACATTCGTTGGGCAAGTTGCAATATCTTTTCCACGCAGGATCATGCTGCGGCAGCCATTGCCAAAACAGGCGTTCCTGTTTTCGCATGGAAAGGAGAGACTCTAAAGGACTACTGGTGGTGTGCACAAAAAGCACTTGACTTTGGAGATGGTAAAGGGCCCCACCTGATTGTTGATGATGGTGGAGATGGCACTCTTATGGTTCACAAAGGATACGAAGTTGAACAAAATCCTGAGATTCTTGATAAGGATTACAGCAACGAGGCAGAGGACTTTAGAGAGCTTATGACATGCCTGAAAAATATATATAGCAAAGATCCGGAACGATGGACAAGAGCAGTAAAAGAAATAAAGGGCATTTCTGAAGAAACAACAACCGGCGTTCATCGACTTTACCAGATGCAAAGGGATGGAAAACTTCTATTCCCTGCATTCAACGTTAATGATTCTGTTACAAAATCCAAATTTGACAACTTATACGGTTGCAGAGAAAGTCTTGCAGATGGGATAAAACGTGCAACGGATGTGATGGTTGCAGGAAAAACCGTTGTTGTCTGTGGTTATGGAGATGTCGGAAAAGGTTGTTGCCAGTCAATGAGAGGTTTTGGTGCGAGAGTAATTGTCACAGAAGCAGATCCGATTTGTGCATTGCAAGCAGTAATGGAGGGTTATGAAGTAAAAACCATTGAGGAAGCCCTTGAAGAAGGAAATATATTTGTTACGGCAACTGGAAATTGTGAGGTTATTACGGCCGAACATATGAAAGGTATGAATGACCAGACAATTGTCTGCAATATCGGACATTTTGACAATGAAATTCAAGTTTCAGATTTAGAAAAAATACCAGGAATTAAAAAACTAAACATCAAACCACAAGTCGACAAATATATCTTCCCAGATGGTCACGAAATATTCATGCTTGCGGAGGGACGTCTTGTAAATCTTGGTTGCGCAACTGGCCATTCAAGTTTTGTGATGAGCAGTTCATTTACCAATCAAACGCTTGCACAAATCGAACTCTGGACAAAAAATTACGAAACAGGAGTCTATATGCTCCCTAAAATACTTGATGAAGAAGTAGCACGATTGCATATTGAACAACTTGGAGTAAAATTAACGAAACTCTCACAGAAACAAGCAGATTATATAGGTGTGAAGATCAAAGGGCCGTATAAACCAGAGCACTATAGATACTAGTAATTTTGTATACTTAGTAAAAGAGCCCCAATTCTTTTTGCGTTGCTATCCATGCGCCAGATAACTCGTATATTTCATAATCATTTATTGCATTACACATAATGCCATAGTTGTAACTCGTGCTATTTAATATTGCCGATATCTTTATCGACTATCAACGATGATTATACCCATGGTAAAAAACTATAACTTAATTTAACTATCGCGCAATATAGAGAAGCGCAAAAAATGGAAGTATAACAGATGATAACGTTAATCGGAACTGGACATGTCTTTAATCTGTCCCAAATTATTTTAGATATATTGGAACAAAGACAACCAAACATTGTATGCGTCGAGTTGGACAAACAGAGATACAGCGCAATGATGAGAAAACGAATGAACCCAGAAACAGACAAAAAGGCCAGAAAAAATGTCCCGATTGCCTATAAACTCCTGGCAAAATTTCAAGAGAATGTAGCAGAAAAATACGGCGTTGTTGCAGGAGACGAAATGCTAACGGCAATTAATTATGCACAGAGCAGACAACTTCCTCTCGAGTTTATAGATATGAATGCTCAGAATTTATTTGCTAGAATGTTTAAGTCGATGCCGCTTTCTGAAAAATTCAAATTATTCTTGATGGGGTTTGGCGGATTTTTCGTTAATAAAAAGAGTATAGAAAAGGAATTGAGTAGATTTGAAGAGGATTTCGATTCATATATTAAACAAATTGGAGACAAATTTCCAACAATTAAAAGAACCCTAATTGACGAAAGAAATGGGCACATGTCTCGAAAGTTAATGGAGCTCAATAAAGAATATGACACGATTATTACACTTGTCGGTGATGGGCACGTTCCTGGGATGTCTAAATTATTGAGATCCGAAGGAGTCGAATTAGAAATTATAAGATTGAAAGAATTAAGAAGCAAAGAAATACCTGATGTTAATTCTTCAACAGCATCTTTTACAGTGGAACATAAAGGGCTGTAGAAATATTTCTCTGCCAAGTTTCAAAAAACATGTCTTCATGTCATTTTCTGCAATTATCTCTACTAGATCGTTATTATATACTACCAGCAATTTTGGCCAGAGCATATATCGTTTTTGGATTTGGAGTCATGATTTC
>CAYLKT010000062.1:0-1811 GCA_964384305.1 uncultured Thermoplasmatales archaeon
CGGCGGCGATGACGACGGCGGTACTCCATCATACTAAACTACCATCTTTTTTCTTTTTTATTTCTTATTCTTTTTTAGTTTTATAACCTAAATGTTCACATCAAAAAAACAGAACCGGAATAGTTTTTAGTTCGGTTTTTCCCGAACATTTTACGTATCTATTTATACAAAAAAGAGGATAACGCCCATTCAGAAGGTTGGTAAAATGATACTTGAAAAAAAGATATTAAGCGCAATAATTGTTGTAATTGTTATATCTACAATAATACCAGGATGCATAGAACAAAACACAAACTATGGAAGTAGCATTATTACTATTCCTGCATACAACGCAAATTTTTCAGAGAATCCAAAATTAAAGATGGCATCATATTATAGTTTAGACGAGCTTGTAATAAATAGTACGGTTGCACAATATAATCTACCATTAGATTTAGACACTACAGAGAATTACCAGGGCATTAATTACCTGCTGACAAACAATAATCAAATATCACTTCTAGAAAAAAATGGTTTTGTTGTAGTTGACTGGAGCGATGAAGATGACATTATTCAGCCTTACAAAGATTTAAAAGACCGAGATATCCCTATTTTTGTTACATCGGATACTCTTCTCCATTTGTATCATGTCCAATTTGACGAGATATTAAAGGGAATTGAAGAAAGGGAATTTTTTGATAAGATATTGGATCTGGGCAAAGTTTTGTTTGATAAATCAAAAGAGGACTACGCGACATTTGAAGATGACATTTTAAAAGAGGCAGCGAAGAGAAATATCGAGTACTTTGGCGTTGGACTTACTCTCCTCCAAAGCCCAACCGAAGATTATGATGGCTCTGAGAGCATAAAAGAGGTTGACTTTGAAGTTCCTGCTTACGCCAAAGAAAATATAGAAAATGAAATTGATCTAATTGAAACACATGAAGGATTTTCAGAAAGTTCCATCTTCAACTACATGGAAGATTATTCCCAATATGTCCCAAGAGGACATTATACCAGGTCTGAAAAATTAAAACGTTATTTTAAGGCAATGATGTGGTACGGAAGAATATCATTTTTAATGAAAGGAGGAGAACCAAATTGTCAAAGTTGTGAATATATTATTTCTTCTGAAGATGCAAAAATTCAAACAATTCAAGCAAGTTTAATTTCAGCAAGACTTGCAAGTTTAGAGTCAAACGAAGAATTGCTAAAGGATATCTGGGACAGAATATACGTAATAACAACGTTTTTTGTAGGGGCTGCAGATGATTTAACCCCATACGAATATTTGGAATCAGTCGAGAAAATATTTGGATTAGAATTCAACGCAACGGAATTTGCAGATGATGCCAAACTACTGGACCTGAAAGTAGAACTTGCTACGCTTAGATGCCCAAAAATTTATGGCGGTACTGGCAACATTGCTGTACTTCCGCCAGTTACAGAAGAAACATTATATGAAGTACTTGAAAAAACAAAAGGAATGAGGCTGATGGGCCAAAGATTCATCCCCGACTCCTACATGTTTCAGCATTTGACAACAACCACTGGAGACTATATAGGAGATGAAAATCCTTTTACAATGTGTATCACTGGTGCAGGACGTCCTGCAAGATGTTTTCCAAGAGGTCTTGACATAATGGCCATTCTTGGATCAAACAGGGCATTTGAGATACTTGTAAAAGAAGGAGATACTAAATACGAGGGCGTAAATCAAAGCTATAACCAAAGCCTTGATAGTTTAAAAGAAGAGTTTTCAAATGTAAATACTACAGAATGGAATCAAAACCTATACTGGAGTTGGCTTTACACATTAAAATCCATACTTA
>CAYLKT010000062.1:1911-6266 GCA_964384305.1 uncultured Thermoplasmatales archaeon
ACTAATAAATATCTCAAAGGACGAACTCGAGAATAAAATATTAACTGATGATGACTACAAATTCATCAGAAACTTTGGCGAAAATCTGGAAGGTTTGATTGAAGGGGTTTCAGAAAAAGGACAGAAAACAACAATCGTTGCAGATGTTCACACTGATGCAAATACACAACAGGCTTTAGAAGAAGGTGTTGGTTATGTCGATTTAATGCTTGTTGCCTACAAACTCCCAACAGGTGAAATATACATTGGTGCAGGACCTGTAATGAGCCACTATGAATTCAAACAGGACATGAGTAACAGGCTTACAGATGAAGGCTGGCAAGAAATGCTAGAAGGTGGAAACGAACCAGAAAGAGCCCCGTGGACAATCTCATTTATCTCTGAATAAAGCCCAATTCACAAGTATTTCTCAATTGCAGGAATAATCTTTGATAGATCATTGCCTTCAACAACAATATCTGCCGATTCACTAACACACTCATCAGCAGGATTAAAAGCAATACCCAAACCCGAGATTTCAAGCATAGGTATATCAAAACATGAATTTCCAACCGCAGCAATTTTAGCTAGGGGGATACCTTCTTTTTTTGATATCTGTTTGATTGTCTCGTCTTTATACATCAATTTCACATTAAGGATTCCTTCACCCGTTAAAAATCCATTTTTATCATATTTTACTCCATTTGAAAAAACATAATCTATCCCTAGCTCTTTTGAAACTTTATTTGCAAGAACATCTATCCCTGCACTCACAATCGCAGTCTTCACACCGTTATCCTTCAAAAAGCCTATTGTCTCTTTTGCTCCAGTCATAATATGCACATTGGATAAAATTTCTGAGAGCTTGTTTATCGTAATTGGCCTGCCATTTTCTTTCCAAAGTGATGCATCTCTTCTTATAAATTCAAAATCATCAATTTTTCCTTTGACATACTCATCAACTGATTTTTCATTTGATGTATTAAAATAATCATGAACTGTCTTCCAAGAACTAAAATCATCTACAAGAACTCCATCCATATCAAATGCCACGAGTTCGATTTTATCAACATCTTTGTTATTAGAAATAATTGGGCCTCTTGTTTTTTTAAAACAAAAATATTTGCAAGCTTTCGATGTCATTTATGGGGAAAGATAATACATCAACTATAATAAAACATAGCTATCGCACCGATTTATCGTTTTTTCACTATAAATCAGTAAAGATTTATAAAGGTAGATATGTATTATTAACTATATGGGGGAATATTATGCAAAAAGAGGCATTTAAAAAAATATTTGTTTTTTTAGTAACAATAGCATTTTTGGGCATGTGTTATGTCCCAGCAATAAACGCAGATATGTCTAAAGCAGACGAAGAAGCGACTTATGACCTTCTAATAATTACGCCAAAAGAATTTGTAAAAGAACTGAGACCGCTGGTTTATCACAAAAATAGTGTTGGTGTAAAAACAAGGCTTGTAACACTAGATAAAGTGTACGAAGAGATGTTTTGGCATGGAAGAGATAACGCTGAAAAAGTAAAATATTTCATTAAAAGCGCGTTGGACGAATGGGGCATTAAATATGTTATGCTTGTTGGCGGAATGAAAGGGCAAACAGGAAAATGGTACTTACCTGTAAGATATGTCGATATGGATAATGACTGGGAACCCCATTACTTAAGCGATCTTTATTTTGCCGACATTTACGATTCAGAAGGGAATTTTTCTTCATGGGATTCAGATGGTGATGGTAAGTATGGAGAATGGTACAACAAAGAGGATCCAGAGGACAAATATATCGATATGAAGCCGGACATTTGTATTGGAAGACTCCCTTGTAGAAATACATTTGAAGTAAAGATAATGGTAAACAAAATCATTCACTATGAAGAGACAACATTCAACAAGAGTTGGTTTAAGGATATGACTGTCATTGCTGGAGATACCTACCCAGAATTTATAAATCCAAATTGGACAGGATATGAAGGAGAGTATTATGCAGATCAAGCTCTAGGATACATGAATGGATTTAATGAAAACAAATTGTACACATCAGATGGAAGTTTAACTGGCCCTAGAGATATAATAAGAGCAGTAAGCAAAGGCTGTGGATTTTTGTATTTTGTTGGACATGGAAGTCCAATGGTCTGGACAAATCATTTACCTAATAGTGAAGAAAGACTTGATCCGTTTAAGTTGACACATATAATGCAACTCAGGAACAAAGACAAACTTCCAATCGCCGTTGTAAGTGGATGTCATAATCTGCAGTTTGATGTTAATCTTATGAACTTCATCAAAGAGGGGTACAAAAGGGCATTATTTTATGGGGAAGGCGCTTTTGAATCCTTTGGATGGCTTATAACGAGAAAAATTGGTGGAGGATCAATTGCAACTCTTGGTTGTACTGCACTTGGACATACAAAGGAAGACAAACTTGCATTTGAAGGCGGTGTAAACGAACTTGAGGTAGAGTTCTTCAGACAGTATGGTGTAGAAAATAAAGAGATCCTTGGAGATGCATGGAATTCTGCAATAAAATGGTACGTTGATACATACCCTGTTAACTGGGACAATACTTCAGAAGATGCATGGATAGACATTCAAGTTCCCCAATCATGGAGTTTATTTGGAGATCCCAGTTTAAAGATTGGCGGATACCAACCAACAATCACAATAAAGTAAAAAAACGACTTTAAAAAAAGAGAGATTTTGCAGGAAAAAGAAAATGTTTTCCTGCAACTATTCTTTATTATGTTTCAGATGTTACCGTTATCTCTTTTGTCACAGTACCTGTTAATGGCGTTGTAGCATCATCGTCGGTCACAGTTAATGTAACATTATATCTTCCAGCAGCTGCATATGTATATGTTACTGGACCTTCTGTTGTGTTTTCTGCCGTTCCATCATTGTCAAAGTCCCATAACCAGGCAGATATATTACCATCATCTGTAGAACTGTCTGTAAATGTTACTGTTAAATTATCCACAGCGCATGTAAAGTTTGCTATTGGTACCTCGTTGTCCGTAAGTTGCACTCCAACATTTATCACTTTAGATATAGAGTCGGTATCTGTCCCATCACTAACGGTCAATTTAACTGTATATGTATTATTCTCAGCGTAGATATGTGGCGGGTCTTTTTCTGAACTTGCAGCCGATTCATCGCCGAAATCCCAGGTATATATCAATATGTCATCAGCATTTTCATCTGTGGATGTATCCGTGAACTGTACTGTTTCTCCTGCAACAGGAATCTCTGGAGTCCATTCAAAATTTGCCACAGGTGCCGCATTTGCTTCAACTGCTGGTTCTTCTGTACATCCGCTTAACATTCCTACCAGTAGAGCTATGCCTACCAATAAAACAACTATTTTTCCTTTCATATCTTCTTCTCTCCTCCACCTTAGTTAAATGATATAGTATTCTAATACATACTATTGTCTAACACACAAAATATAGAGGATACTATTTATCCCTTTCGGATTTTCATAGATGAAAAAACATGTGTTATTTATTGTCTATCTTTTGCCCAGTTATACTGTCTGATTTTGCTTGATTCACCAAATCCGCAAGCAGCACAGACTTTTTTCTGTATGTGAAATGCGTGTTTTCCGCATCTTCTGCAGATCGTATGTGATCTCTTGCCACCCATCTTTGACGCTGTTCCTTTAGTCATACTAAATTACCTCTTTATGGAGATACATAAATTATGTTATCTCCTCTTACAATAACCATATCGTGCTTTCCAATGGACTCACCATCTACAATTTCATCAGCATTTTTAAGCACGAGATTCATGTGAGGGACATCATATCCATCAAGGATTCCATGATAGGCCCTTCTATTTCTAAGTTCAACTATTACCCTATTGTTGAGACTTGAATGAAGTACCTTAAGTGGTTTTTCCATATAATTACCTGAGGAATAGGGAATAGACATCTTATTTATAAGAATTTGGGCAAAAATAGCCATCAAAGCAAAGATTAAAAGAATTGTGCAAATAACATGAATGCATATACATGAAAATTAAAAATCGACATCGCCTCAAATCAAAGGATATTCGAGACATTGGAAACAATCTAAGGAAATCATTTGATTGCAACTTTTTTGATAATAAAACAGTTGTTGAAATTGGAAACTTTGAAGGAATCAAGATAGTTTTTGTAGATGACGAGCCATGTTTTATGTATTACGATAATCGAGTAATATTTACGCTTAAAGGTATCAACAAATACAGACCAAAAGAGAAAATTGTAATAATTGATATGGGTGCAGTAAAGTTTGTTACAAACGGTGCAGATGTAATGTCACCGGGAATTGTTGACGCTGACAAAAACATAAGTGCTGACGACCAGGTTTGGGTTTGTGA
>CAYLKT010000063.1:0-6242 GCA_964384305.1 uncultured Thermoplasmatales archaeon
ATGGACATGGAAGTAAATTTTCCGGGCGGCAAAAAGGTAGATGCAGAATACAAAGGGTTTACTATAAAAACAGACCAATCTAAAAAAGAAGGCGGGGAGAGCAGTGCACCAGAACCTTTTTCACTCTTTCTTGCATCAATTGGGACGTGCACTGGGGTGTATGTCCTTGAATTTTGCAAAAAAAGAGACATTCCAACTGATAATATCAAGCTTATATTAAAACTCAATAAGAATAGAGAACTTCATTTAGTGGATAAAATAGAGATAGATGTACAAGTTCCAAACGATTTTCCAGATAAATACAAGAATGCCATCATAAAAGCAGCTTCACTATGTGCTGTAAAGAGGCATCTAGAAAATCCACCAAAAATTGAGATAATTGTTACAAAGAATTAGTCAGCATATTTATGTAGGTATTTGCTATTGCCTGACCCAGTGAAATAAGATGACAACAAGATTAGTTATTGGTACTCAATGGGGTGACGAGGGCAAAGGCAAAGTTGTCGATTATTTTTCAAAAGATGCTGACTATGTAGTACGTTTTCAAGGTGGCAATAATGCAGGCCATACAATAAAAGTAGGAGAAGAAGTCTACAAACTTCATGTCATGCCTTCAGGTGTTATCCAGGGCAAAACTGGAGTTATTGGAAATGGCGTAGTAATGGATCCTGCAGTGCTAACAAAAGAAATCGATGGCCTTATAAAAAGAGGAATAAAACCAAATATTTTGATTTCTGATAGAACGAATATAATAATGCCTTACCACAAACTACTAGATGGTGCTGAAGAAAAGTTTCTTGGTGACAAAAAAATTGGTACAACAAAAAGAGGAATAGGTCCCTGTTATAGTGATAAAGTTGCCAGAAAAGGAATTCGTGCAATAGATCTTGTTAATTGTGAAACTTTAAGTAAAAAACTCGATGAAATAATTCCAATTAAACAAAGAATTTTAGATATATATAACATTGATAAAAAACTAAATAAAAAAGAAATACTAGATACATACAGCAAATATGGGGAAAAATTAAAAGATTTTATTACAACTACTCACATAAAACTAAATAATGCAATAAAGGAAGGAAAAAACATTCTTCTAGAAGGCGCGCAAGGAGTGATGCTCGATGTTGATTTTGGTACATACCCATATACAACATCATCTCACGTCATTGCAGGTGGCGCTACAATTGGCACAGGTATCGGTCCTAAAAATATTGATGAAATCATTGGCATTGTAAAAGCATATACAACAAGAGTTGGAGAAGGGCCACTCCCAACAGAACTTTTTGATGACGTGGGAGCACATTTACAACAAAAAGGTCATGAAATTGGAACAACAACAAACAGACCAAGGCGGTGCGGTTGGCTTGATTTAGTAGTTGTAAAACATTCGTGTATAATATCCGGCATAACAAAGCTAGCAATAACGAAACTCGATGTACTTGATGGTCTTGAAACCATAAAGATTTGCACGAAATATGAAATTGATGGTAAAAAAATAGATTATTTTCCAGCAAGTATTGAAGATGTCGAAAAATGTAAGCCAATTTATGAAGAATTTATTGGCTGGGAAAAAATAAACAACAATTCAAAGAAAATTTCAGATCTTCCGAAAGACGCGCAAGATTATCTTAAATTTATTGAAGAAAAACTTGAGACACCTATATCAATTGTTTCAATTGGACCAGATAGAAAAGAAACAATTGAAGTCTAGATTGTTTTTTTAACGGTCAATGCAGTATTTACCCATCTAAGATAAGAATTGCAAGCAGCTCTAAGCGAACTTACATCATCTGCTTCAATTTCTAAAAAAAGTGTTTTCCCTGAACAAGATATTTTTGCTTTAGTTTTTGGAATTTTATGTTTTATTTCGGGATCCAATGACTCAGTAATAACTCTTGCATCTTCTTCAGAATCAAAATTAAAATTAAAAGTTGCTTTTTTCATAAAACCTATTTTGATTTTATCCTTTTGGCAACTGTTGGTCGTTCCTTATAAAATATTTTACTCCCACAATAAGGACATTGCATACCGATATTCTTAACGTCAAACTTTACATTTTTCTTACAAAGTCCACATTTATACCCTGTCATTCCTTTTCGACCTCTTCTTGCAATTCAGCTTCTACGTCTACTGGTATATTGGGAGTGCTTGCATCTGTACGAAGCATTTTCTCAATATTCTGTCCAGCTTCAGTCTTGGGAAGATATGCCCCGCCTGCAAATTTTACACCGCATTTTCCACATTGCCAAATGCCTGTGCTAAGCCTTTTTACCTTTTTATGACCGCAACTTGGACAAACGTGTTTTAATTTTTGATGTATCTCGATGTTTTTCACACGACTCTTTGCCCTGACACCATATCTTGCACCAAAGCGACCAACGGGTCCTACTTTTTTGGTTCTCTTTGCCATGTTTATTTACCCACGCTTTTATATAATTGTTCTCTGATTTTCTTGCCGTTAATAACAGAGTCTTTTATAATCTTTTTTATCTCATCGACAGTAAAACTACCGTTTAAACCTTTTTGCATGGCTCTTATGTCGCCTTTCTCATCAGTTGCAACTGTCAATCTTGCTTCTGCAATTTCTTCCTCGTCTAGCGAAGGATCCACCATAATTGCACCATTGAATTTTACTGAAGTACATGAAATAGGTGGTGTTTTTATAGGAAGTGGATAGTCTTTTGGATGTTCTTTTAGATATCCTTCCATTTCTGGATGTTTTTCTATCATACTTTCAAGTACAGACTTTATCTTTTCAATGGGCACCTTTGTTGTGTGAAGTGCTACTAGTGCTGCAAGAGATGCTGCATCAAACAAATTGCCATCATAGTCAATTATGTGAATGTCGATAAAAACCATCCATATTTGTTCTCCCGGAATGAGGCATAGTTTTTCTGTGTCGATGATTTCTGATTCTCGGATTCCACGGTCAACCACTCTTGCAAGTTCAATTGCATTTTCTCTTGGCGGTCCCGCCTCAAAATCTGGTGAGGCCATTGGAATTAATTCTGCTGCAGTAGCCATCACGCCGTCATTTGGTGTATCTGGATAAGGAGTTCCCAAACTCATCTTAATTCCGACAATTACTTGTGTGTTTCCGATTTTTACTTTTGCAGAACCTTCTGCTTTTGATATCAGATTTGGTTCTATCTCTATTTTTCTGAATTCGTTGAATCCTCTTCCATCAGCACGCTTTCCATCCCCTGCAAGTTTTGCAAGATATTCGCGCCTAATTGCTGGAGTAATTGTCATTTAATTTCCCCCCTCTACAGTAGATTGATACTTATCAACTAACGCCTTTTTTTGTAATTCAGAAGCCACATGACAACCTTTAATTGCCATATCAAGGGCGTTTTCAAACTCATCAAAAGTCAAATGGCCATCCATCTGCATCAGCAATATTTCACCAGTTCTTGGCGATATTGCTATTGGAAGATCAGCAGAACCAAAATTGTCTTCCTCTTTGTTGAGATCCAATACAACCTGACCATCTATTTTCCCAGCCGCACAAGAAACAGGTATATCTTTCATTGGGATTCCTGCATCGGCAAGCGCTACACCTGCTGCAGTAAGACCTGCACACCTCGTTCCTGCCTCAGCTTCAATTACTTCAATATTTACATCAATTGATGCTCGTGGATATCTTTCAAGAAGTATTACTTTTCCAAGCGCCTCAGAGATTACCTTTGATATTTCTCTACTTCTTCGATCTGGTCCAGGTCTCTTTCTATCATCAACACTAAAAGCAGCCATATTGTATCTTGCATTGACAATTGCTCTTAGAGGGTTTTGAGTATGCCTCGGAACTGCCTCTCTTGGGCCATACACTGCAGCAAGTACCTTATTGCCACCCCATTCCAGATAACATGAACCTTCTGCCCTATGAAGCACTCCTGCTTTGATTTTAATATTCCTTAGCTCGTCAGGTTTTCTGCCATCCAATCGCTTTCCGTTTTCAAACAATTTAATATCTGATTTCATTTAATCTACATCCTTTGAGTCTGCTTTGAGTAACTCTTCTATTCTATTCGTAAGCCCATATAGTAAAGCTTCGTCCTCTATCCTTCTAATAGTCTTTATTGCCGTTACAACTCCTTCTTCATCTCCATCAAGCCAAACTCTACCATTTTGGCCAACAAAGATGCGGCATTTTGTATATTTTTTGAGAAGGGAAATCATTGAACCTTTTTTACCAATTAATCTTGGAACTTTTGAAGGTTCAACATCAACAATGTTTCCACCTTTTACTTTGTATAAGTCCCTACTATTTCTGTCTCCATCTTTTAGGGTAATATCTAATTTTTTCTCTTGATCTACTTGGGAAACTTTTGCCATTATGCAGTCGCCTTTATTTAAATATTTTTCGGTCTCACCAAAGTCAACATCCCAAGGTACATCATTAACATGAAGACGTGCAGGATAAGCGGCATTGATATCTACAAGCCAAATTGATTGCAGCGCTTCCATTACAATACCAATAACAAAATCGTTCTGATTTGGATTATAACGCCCTCTTATCGGAATCACATTTATGTATTTTGAATTGTCATTTAGCATTCCAAGAATCTCTGAATATATTTTTCCATCTTCTACAAAAGTCCCACTACCTGCTTTTCTATCATTTACATTACCCAAAAGCTGGCTTGGGATGACAATTTCTCGCTTTCCTTCTGACATAAAATATTAACCTCTGTAAAATCACTTTAAAATTTTAGTAGAAACATTACCTTTCGTAGCATCATTCAACTTATCATAAAAATCGGTCTGCATTCCTGCAGGAATTCTAATAATTCCCATCCAAGAACCATCAGATTGCCAATCCTCTCGCTCAAGTGCACCATAATTCCTTGCAACGCCATAGGCTTTCCCAATGTGTTCCGCAGGTATCTTCACCGACAATCTAATATGATCCATAGATATCGGAAGAATGGGCCTTAAAGCTTCAATTATTGTTTTTACTTGTTCACTTACAGGTTTGAACGGGTCTATATGAATTCCTGCTTGCTCCATTGCAAGCTCAATTCTTTGACGAGGATGTGGAGCCTTAGTTTTCGGATCCATAGCATTTTTTGCAATTGTTTCTATGATTCTATTCTTTTTATTTCTTTGCATTTTGTGACGCTGCTCTGTTGTAAGCTGAATGTCGCCCTTTAGTATGATTTGTTTTGCGATTTCAGCCACGTCTGTTGTACCAAATACACTTTCAAGAGACTCCTCTGAAGCATGTTCGCCTTTTCCAGAATCTACAAAAATTGAATCTATCACAAGATTTTGTACAATATTAACATCCTTTCCCTCAATTAGATCTGCTGCCACGTAAGGATCTACAAGAACTTCAAAGTGATCTTCGCCTTTTTTGAATCTAGCAATAACGGCGTCATCAAGACTTACCAATCTTAACTTCCTCCAACTACCTTAGCAACATATGCCTTTGTTTCCTCTTTAGGCAATATATGGAATTTAATGCCCTTATCAACAATGCCGATCTCTGTTGCATCTGGATTTATTTTTCCTTCAGTCCCCTTATACAGTGCCTTTAGTCCCATGTCAATCGCCTCTTCCATTGATAAATCGGGCTTATAGTTTTCCTCAAAGAAGGCCATTGCACCTGTTCTACCTGCACCCTCACTATTTGCTTTGTATTCCATCATGGCACCAGAAGGATCTGTGGAAAACAATTGCGGCCCAGTATCATCTACTCCAGCAACCAAAAGTGCCGTACCAAAAGGCCGTACGCCTCCATACTGGGTATATGTTTGCTTGAAATCACAAATCTTTTTTACAAGAGTTCTAACTTGGATTTTTTCATTATACGTTATTTCATTAATCTGAGCATCTACCCTCGCCCTGTCAATTAGCACTCTAGCATCTGCAACAAGACCAGATGTTGCACATCCCACGTGACCATCAATTTCAAATATTTTCTCAATTGATCCTGGTTCAATTAGTTTTGATGTAATACGTTTATCTACAATCAGGACAACGCCGCTCTTATATTTCAATCCAACTGTGGTCGTTCCCCTTTTTACTGCTTCTCTCGCATATTCAACTTGAAATAATCTCCCATCTGGAGAAAAAACGGTAATCGCTCTATCATATGCCATATTTGCTGGTTGCATTTTTCATTTCACCTCTGTTTTCTAATTCTTCCTATCCTCAGTAATTTAAACTTCAATAGCTCCAATATTTCAACTGCAGAATAGGCTTATTATCTATATATTTTGTGTTGTATCTTTTATTGA
>CAYLKT010000064.1:0-6238 GCA_964384305.1 uncultured Thermoplasmatales archaeon
ATTAATAGAAAGATTATTGATCCTTCTGCAAAAAGATACTTTTTTGTAAAAGATCCTGTGAGAGTAGTCGTTGAAGGGGCAGTTGGCATGGAAAAATTAATAGATCTTCACCCAAACGATAAAAGTCTTGGAAGCAGACTTGTAAAAACTGGAAATACTTTTTACATTCCGAAGTCCGATTCAGATAAATTGAATATTGGTAATATTTTTAGATTAAAAGACCTTTATAATGTAAAAGTTAAATCTAGAAATGGAGAGATTGTTGGAGAATATGCTGGAAAAGAATTGATACAAAACTCATTAAAGATCCAATGGACGACAGATAATTTTGTAAAAATGGGCATTCAAGTGCCACATCTTCTTTTTGAAAAAGATAAATTCAATCCAAAAAGCCTTGAAATTGTTGAAGGTTATGCTGAAAAGGCTGTATTACAATTAAAAACAGATGAAATCGTTCAATTTGAGCGTTTTGGATTTGTAAAAATAGAGCAATCCGGTGATAAAATTAGTGGGTATTTTGTTCATAAGTAAACTTTTTATGTAATTATCTGTTTTGTTATATTATTGGATGAGGATGGGATGAGATATGCACTCTCGTAAGAAGTTGATATTAGGTTTATTCACGTCTATCTTGTTTTTGATGATATCAATAACACCTACAATGGCCGCAGAAAGTATTAGATTTGATATGCCTACAGTTGGCATTTCAATTGCCATTGTTGTTGCAGCTATAGCAACAATTCTAACATTTGCATTTGTGGGTGGTATAAAATACGTAACATCAGAGAACGTGTTAAATACGGATGTTAGAAAGAACCTTTACAAGTATATTGATGACTATCCTGGGTCGCACTTGAGGGAAATCGCAAGAGAACTTGAATTAAAACCCAGTAATGCTGCTTGGCATCTTCGTAAACTTGAGCAAACAAATCTTGTAAGGAGTAGAGCAATAGGTGGAAAAAAGGTTTTTTATCTTGTAGATGGTGGTGTAGAAGCAAGAAAAAAAGCCATTGCAGAATCCGTCTTAAGAAATAAAAATGCTAGAACGATAATGGCATATCTGCAAGACAACCCCGGAAAACATCTTCTTGAGATTGCACATGCATTGGATCTTAATCATCATACAGTTAAATGGCATATTGAAAAGATGTATCTGGCAGAACTAATAGAAGGGGATACAAGTAACTCTGCATATCCCGTATATTATCCGACAGTAACAGGTAATCAAGTACTACAAAAGTTTTCTGATCATTTAAAAAGACCTGGAAGGGCTGCTTAAATACGCCCTACATCGGTGACTTCAGCTGAGTCAACATTTTCGACTTGCAAAATCGCTTCAGCTATCGGGTCAATTCCGCCTGCATCATCTGGTACTACAACAGTAACATTTAGACCTTTAAGCCCGAAAGCAATATTTTTTATTTCTATTTTCCCAACTTTTGCTGGCGGTTTAATTACTGCCTTGATGTCTTCGATCATTCTTTCAAGTTTTTCATCTTCTATTACTTCACCAGGCATAACTCGTATCAATCCAATTACTTCACCCATAACTGTTCCTCCTTTACGGTCCAATAAATCCGCATTCTGGACAGGTATATTTCACGCTTTGCTCTCTACAAGTTGCGCATCTTCCGATTATTCCACTACACATCGGGCAATGAAATGTTGCTGATCCTTGTTTTACTAGGCCTCTACCGCATGAAATGCATTTCTCAGCTTGTTCCATAGGATAGGCTGAATATATATCATATATTAAAATGTGACTACTGATACAGTTCTTCCGAAAGTAGGTTTTGAAACAGTAATTTTGAATAAAAACATGCCATAAATATAATTCTACAGAATCATATTTCTCTATAAGATGGAGAGATGGTATCTGGGTGCCCTCCTACAAATATTTATAAACTGACTGGTAATGGTAAAAAAGCAATGCAATTAATAGTTTAAGAAGATTCTAAAAGCTTTTTATTAAACAAAATATATCAATTAGCAAAGTTTTTAACTATTTATAGGATATATTTAAAGGATAAAAAGATGGAGAATGTGAAAGAGATGGAAGGTTTAATGCAAACTAATAGCATAAGTAATGCTATAGAAAGAATTAAAACTGGAATTGATGGATTAGATAATCTTATTGATGGGGGATTTCCAAAAGGAACTTTTGCTGTAGTAACTGGTGGGCCCGGAACTGGTAAAACAATATTTGCTTTACAATTTTTGGCAAATGGAACTCAAAAATATGGTGAAAAAGGATTATTTATAACTGTAGAGCAAAGCACAGAAGATATTGTTTCACAAGCAAAACAATTTGGATGGGATTTTGATCAGATGGAAAATGCAGGGCAAATAAAAATTGTTTCACTAATTGGAAAACAACTCTTCGAAGAAGAAACTATGGAAGAAATTAAACAACTTATACACGAAAATCATTATGATCGAATTGTTTTTGATAGTCTAACATCCATTTTAAACGCACCATTTTCTAAATACAGTATTGTCGACAGTGCGGATAGAGGATTGCAACCACATGCTTTACGTGAAATGAATAGGGCAAATGTTATAAACTTTATAGATTTCATAAAAAGACAAGGGATAACAACTGTTGGAATATCCCAAAAAATTGAGGGGATGCCTGGAAATACAGTTGATAATGTAAGTGAATTCAAAGCAGATGGATTAATAATCTTAAATTCAACCGAAATGGGAAACAATTTGAACAGAACCATTAAAGTGAAAAAAATGAGAAAAACAAAGGTCGTTGGAGTTCCATACAATTTTGATTTCACAGAAAATGGCATTTCACTCCAAGACAACGAAGAATAGTCATGCCAGTTAAAGATAGAATTGTATCATGGTATATTAGAAACGTAATATTACCCAAAAAAGAAATAATTGATCAACCAGGTTTTATAATAACTACACTTAGTGGTGGGCGTCAACCAATATATCTCAGAGATCTTTTTTTATCTGAGCCACTCTTTGAATTAATTGAAAACATAATTGTTAAAAATTATGGTGATGAAGGAAGACAAGTGTTGTATTCTGCTGGAAAAAAATTTGGTTATGTATATTCATCTATGTCCAACTTTCCAACAATAGAAACATGCACAAAAAAAGAGTTTTCTGAATTTGCTTATTTTTTAGTTAGATTTGTAGAGGGAACATATGCACAACATGCACAACATAAAATAGATATGGATAACAAAACATTCACTCTTTCTCTTAAGGATTATATTGTTTGTAGACATAATGGTCTTGGACATATAATGACTGAAGGAGGAATTGCAGGAATATGGGCATATTCAATGGAAGATAAATCTATAGAAGGAAAGCAGATTGAATGTCAAGGTCGAGGAAGCGATAACTGTATCGTAGAATGTGGTCCATTAGAACTAATACAAGAAAAATCAAATGATTTTTTTAGAGAGACAGACTTGCCAGATCTAAAGTTTAATACTACATATAAAACAATGAATGAAATAAGACCAACTGAGTATTCATCTAATTCTCTGCAAAGGCTACTTAATGCTGGTTTTTTTACATATAAACGAGGAATTCTCTCTTACAAGGATCAAAGATTTTTTGCTTGTGATTCGCATGTGCTATATTTTCTTGAAGAACAAATTTCAAAATTAAAAGATGGTGAAGAAATTCTTTTTAACACTTGTTTTGAATATGGGAAAAAATTAAGGGAGATATATGGTGGAAAAGAATATAAAAAATTTATTCCAGATTTTTTCTCGGCACTTGGATTTGGGGATATTCTTGTTATTGATTCAGATGGATATAAAATAGGAGCAATATACTTTCCATGGACCTATCTATCAGAAAAATCAAAATATATTATTTTTAGAGGTTTAATGTCGGGTATCATATCAAGTGCGATTGATAAGAAAGTTGAGTTTAAAAATTTTGATATTAGTATTAGAAATTATCTGACTTTGACAATAACGGCATAAAAAACATTCTTTGCTTCTCTAATTATTTTGCTAGCAATATAAAACCTATTACCAAAAGGAATGGCCAGTAATAAAATTCTCCATCAACCACAACATAGGACAAATTAGATATATCTATTTCTTGGTTGCGGGATTTTTGGATATAATAAAAAGAGTAAAAGAATAAGAACACCAATAAAAAAGCATGTAAGGGTAAGAGTTTTAGAAATATTCCAATAATTATTGGCGATATTGATATCAGGTTAAATATTTGTAGGAAGTCTATGCATTTTTCTCGGCCGAATATAATTGGTAATGTAGTTAATCCAATCTTTTTATCAAGTTCCATATCTTTAATATCAAAAAATGTAGTTGTAATGATAATTCTAAAAAAAGCAAATATAAAAAATATTATGAGTAAAAAATCTATTTTATAAGAATGATAAATTACTGTAAATGGAACTAATAAAGCCCATGAAAATGAGGTGTATATCAATTTAAATCCTATTATTTTTTTAAAAAGTGGTTTTATCGCTAAAGAAAAAAATAACCCCAAAAAGAGAAGAAATGATCCAAAGATTATGCTTGAGATGTTTCCATAAAAGAACAAAAGCAGAATATAACAAATACCATATATTGATATAATCGTTTTTCCATATTTTTGATATTTTTGAAGATGTTTTGATCTGTTGGTATTTGTGAGCATATCCAATTCTAGTTCCTTAAAATGATTATAATTGTAGATACATTGTGTTCCTAAGTATGCTATTAATAAAAACTCCCATTTGATAGAAATATTTAATAAAAAAATTATGGAAAGAGCAATTGCACTGGCACCTATTGATAGCCAGTGGCCACCATATATGAACTCATTCCACAATGTATTAGAATATTTCATTGGTGGACATATCCTTTTAATTCATTAATAGTTTTCTTTTTTTATTTTAATATTTAAATTTTGTATTAATGTTTTTAAAAGATTATCCAAGTAGATGCGGCTAGAACATTACCAATAATTAGTATAAACGGCCAAAAGAAATATTCTGCATCAACAATGACACTTGATAGATATTGTATGTTATCTTGGGAACATCTTTTTGCCTTGTTAATATAATACACCCTGTATAGACAGAAAATTAATAGTAATAACGAAAACCAAGGTATACTTTGTGTTACAATTGCTATTAGTAAAACAATGAATGATATCAGATTTATAATGTTTAGAATTGTTAAGAATTTTTGTCTTCCAAAATAAATTGGCAGTGTAACTAAATTTTGTTTTTTATCACTTTTCATATCTTTTACATCACAAAAGCTTGTGTCTACAATGAAATGTAGAAATACAAATGTAAAGAATAATATAAATGGCCAGTTAATAGCATGATTATAATAAACTAGGGTAAATACAGTTAATAAAGAAAATGAAAATGATGTGTAAATATTTTTAAACCCTACAATTTTTGAAGTGAATTTCTTGAATACATCTGCATATGACAATCCAAGTAGTAATAAGAAACTCCCAAATATTAGACTTTCAATAGTTCCATAGATATAAAGCAATATAAAGAATAATGCACCATACATCGCTAAGACAAAATATCTCATTTTTAATTTGTTTTTAATATATGAAGATCTTTGAAAATTACATGAGGTATCAATATCTGCCCCTTTAAAACGATCATAATTGTATATGCAAAAAGTACCTAGATATACAATGATTAAAAATTCCAGAGATATTTTCAAATTAAAAAGCACCATCGTTACAAAAGCTAAGCCGGGTGATACGCAGGCTACTAAATGACCGCCATAAATAAATTCATTCCAAAATTTTTTCTTAAGATGGCTTAATTTACCTACAATATTTTTTGTTGAAATATCGCTTTTGCTGCAAATGCTTGGGCATTCACATTCAGTCATTTTCTTTTCTGCCTCTAAACTAATAATATATTATACTGACATAAAGCCCCATATCAAGAAAATCCCACAAAATACTAAAAAACACAATTTTGTTTTATTTCTGTAGGAAAAACGATGAAAACCGATAATGAAAAATAATAAAATTATTCTATCACCAAAATCAAAATAAAACACCTACAAAAATCAGCTTCTTAGATTACCTTTTTATACAAGTTTTTAACATAGAAAGCTAAGATTTTTAGTCACCAAGAACTAAGTAGCCCGCCTAAGGTTTTTGATGTAGAACTTAGTAAAAAGAAAAGCGTTCTTCCTCATTTCTTTTACATTTGGAACAACTGTGATAAAAATTAAGTTTTATTCCCTTTTATTGAGTCCAGTGAAAA
>CAYLKT010000065.1:0-6236 GCA_964384305.1 uncultured Thermoplasmatales archaeon
TAGGAATATTATACTTAACTGATCCGCCTCAATGGTGGTGGGATAACCATGAAAACGTCATATATTTTGGCGACCCTGATCTTCGTATGTTTGTTCCAAGTACGGAATATAGCAATAATAATAACTGGGAACGAGAAGACGTAGAACCCATTAGATATGATGAGAAACTCTCAGTTAATGGCCATATGCCATTTGGCGCAACTGAATATCCAAATGAAAGAGAACCAGTAACACTTCTACAGGAGTACCTTGGACTAATTGTTGCATTGGCAATAATTGTTGTACTGATAATAGCAGTTGCCGCAGCATATAAAAAGAAGAAAAACTAAAATCAATTGGACGTAAATAATTCCAAAAGGACAGAAGAGAATTTTTACGTCTTAAATTCTATTTTTTATATTATACTTAGAGCACAAACCAGCCACAATATCATTAATTTTGCAGATATAGCTATCATCTGGCATGTAATTATTTTCATACAGCCCCTCATATTTTTTAACAAAACCAGGATATGCCTCTTGTAATAAATCAATAAAAATTTGCTTTTGCTCCCCCTTGAGTTCGAGATACTTGTAAAGAACATACTGTGCATTATATGCAGTTGCTGATTTTATTGTCTCTTCAATAATGTTTTCATTTACAATAAAAGGCAAAAGCGGCATAACTGCTACACCTGCATTGATCCCTTGTTTTGAAAGTCTTTTAATTGTTTCTAACCTTTTTTTTGGAGAAGGTAGATTTTTTTCAAAAATATTTGATATGCTGTTGTCAACAGACAATATACTTATTGTTACTATACAATTTTCTATCTTTAAGAGAATATCTATGTCACGGAGAACTAGGTTTGATTTTGTAAGAATATGACATGAAAAGCCATGTTTTTGAACGATTTCAAGTAATTTTCTTGTAATCTCTTGTTTCTCTTCGATTTTTTGATATGGGTCATGAACACTGCCGATTATTATGCATCCTTTTTCTAGATTTGCTAATTCTTTATCAAGTAGTTCGCAGGCATTTGTTTTAACATAAATTGTTTTATCAAAAGAGGAGTCACAATAGACACACCCAAACTCACAGTTTTGATAAGGATCAACTGTGTAATAACCAAGAAATAAATTGTCTTTTCTTGTTATTTTGTTAACAATGTGGTTGCATGTTATGTACCTGTAACTCATGCTTACATTTCCGCAGGGGCAGCTATGCCCAGTAATTCTAAAGCATTGATTAGTACAATTCTTGTTGCGTTAACCAATGCAAGTCTTGCTTTTCTGATTTCAACATCCTTCTCGGGCAATACTGGACAGTCGCGGTAGAACTGGTTAAACTGTGAAGCAACGTCGAATAAATATGTGGTGATAATATGTGGTTTGTAACTCTTACATGCCTCATCAATAACTAGCGGGAATTTTGCAAGTCTTTTTATGAGTTGTATCTCTGAATTGTGTTTTAACAACTTACCATTTACACCTTTTATATCTTCTTTGCCTTTTGAAAGTATGCTACATGCCCTTGCATGGGCATATTGAAGGAACGGTGCAGCATTACCTTCAAAATTAAGAGCTTCTTCCCATTTGAATGCGATGTCTTTTTCAGGTTGAACTTTGATAATATTGTATCTTAGTGCCCCAATTCCTACAATTTCTGCTATTTTTTTCATTTTATCTTCTGAAAGATCATCGCCTCGTCGTTTTTTCACCTCGTTATATGCACGATTTACACATTCATTGATTAAATCATCAAGATACACAACTCTCCCATGCCGTGTAGACATTTTCCCACCAGGCATAGATACAAACGAGTAAAAAATCACATGAGGAGTTTTTTTAGCACCAACTAAATCTAATGCTATCTCAACTTGTCTTGACTCAAGTTTATGATCCTCGCCAAGTATATTCACAAGAATATCTGCTTGTCCTGCCTTCCACAGATGATAAGCAATATCTCTTGTTGCATATAGTGTTGTACCATCACCTCTGACAAAGAAGAATTTTGTATTACGTCCTTGTATTCCAAATGGCTCCATGTCAAGGTAAAAAGCATTGTTTTCTTCACCACAATGCTTGGAGTTCTTTAGTTTTTCAATAACAATGTCGACGCTTTTATCTTTGACAAAATTTGACTCAGGTATATAACGGTCAACTGTTATGTTTATATGTCTCATGCTCTCTTTCATACCGTTTAAAACAGGGTTATAGGCATTGTGTACAAGTTCTATTGTTTCTTTATCACCTTCTTCTAGTTTTTTAACAATTTTTGCCAGTTCCTCTGAGACTTTTTCATCTTCTTTCATGAGGTTACTTGCTTTTTGATAAAAACCAACGGTTTGATGATCAGCTTTATCATACTTAGGCTTGGGTATGTCTTTTTTATCGATATTGTTGACACCCCATGCAAGTATTCCTACTTGTTTACCCATATCATCAAGATAAAATTGTGATTCAACATCATAGCCAGCGGCTTTGAAAATACGAACAATGGTATCACCAATTATAGGGTTTCTTGCGCGTCCAACATGCAATGGCCCATTTGGATTTGCAGAGGTATGTTCAATTATTACTTTTTTGTTTTTTTTATCTAGATGTCCATATTGGTCTTTTTTCATGTTTACTAGTTTCAATGTCTGAGTAACAATACGTTTTTCATCTAAAAAAAAGTTGACATATGCTCCTTTTGTCTCAATTTTTTTAACCCATTTGTTTTTTTCTATGTTTTTTGCTATTTCTTCAGCGATATTATTTGGTGATTTTCTTGCAACTGGTGCAAGACTAAAACATGGAAAAGCAAAATCACCCATACTAGCCTGTGACGGCGTCTCTAGTTCTATCTCACATTGATATTTTAGTTTAGAAATGGCATTCTTTAATAGTTTTATTGTCTCTTTTTCAGCTTCAAACAAGGGATAGTTCATACAAATTGGAAATTACTACACTGTTTAAAGGTTTTGCACAAAAATACTGCTATAACTCCTGTGGTTTAACAACAGGGTCTTTCAAGGGCAGGATTTTGTTTTTTGGTATGAATGTTACATGGAAGCGTTTTTTGTATCTCATAAATATTTTAATTGTTTTTTCACCAAGAATCAGTAAAAATATTGCGTTGCCAATTGCATGTAGGGTATCAAACCATACACTGCTTAACATAGTAAATCCTAAAGTATAGATGGTATGAGGATAAATATAAAGTGTCCAGTACCATAGATTCATGATCCAGCCAAACAAATAGCCCCAGATAACTCCAAATATGACAAGTCCGAACTGTTTAACTCTTAGTTTTTGTAAAAATGATGCAGTAACTCCAACCATGCCCCATGCAAACATTTGAAAAATTGTCCATGGCCCTTGACCTAATAACATGTTTGAAACCAGTGCGGTTGTAGCACCAACCATGAAACCTGCAACAGGACCAAATACATACCCAGTACATATTATGATATATGTACATGGTTGAACACTTGGTATTGCTGCAAATGGTACTCGTGAAATAGCTGAAGCACCGCTTAGTATTGCAATGAGCGATATTTCTTTTGATGTTATTTTTCCTTTTTCAAACTGGTAAAACATTACTCCTAAAGTCAATATCATCATGAGAAGGGTGCCTATGCCCCATGTATCATAAACCCCATTTCTACCAATTGTGACAAATAATATTATGAGGGCAATTGAAGTTATTAGCCCTATAATATGAATTTTTTTCATTTAAAAACCCTGCATGATTTCTTCGACAGTTAATATGTCTGAAGGAACTCCATATTTGTCAAATGGTTGTATAAGTCTATTAATCTGTGGTGAGAAATGAAGTGAGTTTGTAAGGATTTGATGTTTGTCTCCATCTGCTACAATGTTTCCTTCACCCATAAGAATCACGCGTTCACCGAACTCAGCGATAATCTCAATATCATGGCTTATAAGAATGACAGTCCCACCATTTTTTCGATATCTGGTTATATAGTTCATCAGGTCCTTTTTTAGCCCGTAATCAAGACCACGAGTGGGTTCATCTAGTATTAAGAGTTGTGGTTTTGCAGCAAGAACAGATGCCAGTGCAACTCTTTGTTTTTCCCCGGTGCTCAGAGAGCGAGGATACGTATGCCGGCAGTAATCTAAGTTGAACTGTTTTAACATTGTTTCAAGTGATGTTCTAATAAGATCGTTAGAAAAACCTAGGTTGTTCATCATAAATGTGATTTCTTCCTCCACAGTATCTGCAAAAAGGTGCACGTTAGGATCTTGAAATACGTATCCAACATATTTTGAGAGGTTTTCAACTGTTGTACTTTTTGTGTTTAACCCATTTATTTCTACTTTTCCCTTTGAGGGTTTTAAAAGCCCATTTAATAGTTTTGCAAAAGTGGTTTTCCCAGTAGCATTTCTTCCAATAAGGGCAACAAACTCTCCTTTGAAAATATTGATATTTATATCTCTGAGAACAGTTGGTCCATCTTGATATTTATACCATAGTTTACTAGTCTTTACGATGCATTTGTCATAATTATTATTTGTATTAGCATATGGTCTGGTAGAGTTCTTCCATGAGTTTCTTTTAAAAACAGGTGAAAAAAATTGTCTTCCTTCTTTTATTGTAAGTGGAATTTTCGTGTCAATGTTTTTTTGTTTTAGTTTTACACTTAAACGAGATATTGGTGGCATTCCTACATTGAGCAGTTTATCTCCATCTGCATTTATCCAATCCCTAGGTTTACCATCATATGTTATTGCTCCTTTGTCCATGACAATTAGACGATCTGCCGCTTGCAGAACTCTATCTATTCTATGTTCAACAAGTACAACCGTTAATCCCAGTTCTTCATTTAGCCGTCTAACCAGTTGAATTACTTCTTCAGATCCTTTTGGATCAAGTTCAGATGTTGGTTCATCCAGTACTAGGACTTCTGGGTGTAATACTAAAACAGATGCTATCGCAGTTTTTTGTTTTTCTCCACCGGAAAGACTTGATATTTGACGATAGCGGAGATGATCAATACCAACGGTATCCAGCACCTCTTCGATTCTTTTCGCCATGAGGTTTTTTGGTATTCCCAAGTTTTCAAGTCCAAAAGCAATTTCTCTTTCTACATCTGTTGCAACAAGTTGGTTTTCCGGGTCTTGAAATACCATTCCCACTTTTTTTACCATGTTTTTTGTTGGTGTACGAAGTGAATCAGTATTTTGTACATTGACCGATCCATATATTTCTCCACCATAAAACGATGGGATTAACCCGTTTAAACATCTACAAAGTGTTGATTTCCCGCAACCTGATGGACCGGTTATTAGAACAAATTCTGAGTCATCTATGGATAATGATACGTTATTCAATGATGTATTTTTGTTATCTGAGTATTTGAATGTTAAATCTTTTATGTTAATCAAAATCAATCGCCTTCTTTAACGGTGAAAAAATAGCTGGAGCCATTATCAGTAGGATTAGAAACATGCCCATAGTAATATAAGAAAAAGTAAAGATAACGGGCGTAAGATTTGGATAGTATTCATATGAACCAATTTTTAATATCCACATTGCCATAAATAATACAAATAATAACATGGATAAAAAAATAAAAAAATAATCTGTTTGTGTTGTTTGAACTGTTTTGTAAAATGTTTTTTTTCCTTTAGATCCAAATCCTCTGGATTCCATTGCTTCTGCAGACTGAATGGATCGTTCAAGGGAATTAGAAAGCAATGGCAAAATCAGAGCTGCACGTTTTTTTATTCTTGATGTAATTTTTCCTTCATCCATTTTATATCCACGTGTTTTAAGAGAGTTTTGCAGTGTGTCAATGTCTTTTAACAGGCAGGGGATAAAACGAGTAGCAATAGATGTTGTAAACACAGTTTTATATGGAATTTTTAATAATAGAATAGTCTGAAGTAAATCATCTGGGTTAACTGTTAATGTTAATATGGCAAACGCGGAAATGGTTGCTAAAAGACGTAGTGACATTCCCAGACTAAAAAGTATAGCCTCTAAAGTAATGCTAATAGCTCCTAGAATAGGTAATCCTTGAATACTGTAAAGAATAGTTGATCCATGTTGACTTGCTAAAACATTTATTGTTATGATAAAAATTGAGAGGTATAAAGCAAGCTTAACAAATGACCACCATTCACGTAGGATCCTTCCAATTATCGCAAAGACAATAGTGGATAAAAATAATAGTAACAGTAAAATTGGGTCATCGATAAGCATACTTCCCAGTACTATTGCTAAAACCCATATGATTTTACAAACTGGGT
>CAYLKT010000066.1:0-6143 GCA_964384305.1 uncultured Thermoplasmatales archaeon
AAATTGACATTTTTACACTCATTAGTTCAATAGCATTTCTTTTTGCAGGATGTTGCTATAATTTTCTCCATATGAAAAACTTGAATTGTGAAATCAATGTATCGAAACTTATGATCAAGCTTTCTAATATGTGCAAAATGGTAGCTATGGGTTTATAGTCACTCATGATAAAGATGGTTCCCTTACTGATTACAATGCTTTTGATGATAATACAGATGTGGCATATGTTGCAGTCAACCTGCCTCCAGGTTTTTTCATGAAAAAAGGAGATTCGATGGTTGTGACTTTATTCCTATCGTTAGGGATCGACAAAACAGTAATACTTGAAACATCTCTTCCAATGAAAAGTGCAGTGTCTCTAGACTAGATTTGTCCTATAAATCATCAGTTTCGTCTTCGTCATCAATTTTTTTTGTCCTCAGTTCTTCTTCAGAAAGTTTCGTATCCATGTTTACATCGTCAAACCTATTTAGTTTTTCTTGCCATTTTTCTACAGGCATTTTTCTTGTTATTCCCTGATCTGAAGCAAGGTTGTTTCTTTCTTCAAGCGACTCATCAATTTCGTTTTCAATATCTCTTTTCAACCAATCTAATGAAGATTTACCCGCTCTTGAATCCATATCAGTTTCTTCCGCTTTTGTAGTTAGTGATTCTAACATTTCACTTTTGACTTGCAGATCACTTTGCGTCTTTTCCAATTCACTTCCAAGAGATATGACTTCGTTGCACTTTTGATTGAATTCTTGATTTCGTAATTCCAGTTTTTCTTTTAATTCATTTTGTAATCTTTGCGTGTCTTCTTCTCTTTTATTTAGTTCGTTTAGATTAAATTTCAGCTCCTTGTTCAATGATTCCAACTGCTTTCTAAGTTCTGTTGGTTCTTCGTTTCTTGTTAAGCTCTCCTGTTCCTTTAGATCGAGTGTTTTTCTTGTTTCCTCAAGTTCCAGTTGCAATTTGTTAATGCTGCTTTCTTTCCAGTCAAGCTCTCCTTGTTTTTCCTGAAGTTCTGCGTTAATCCTTTGCATCTCATCAACTCTTTGAGTAAGTTCAGTGTCCTTTAGATCGAGCCCTTTTTGCCTCTCACCCAACTGGCTCTGCAATTGCATTACGTCATCTCGGCTTCTTGCAATCTCGAGATTTGCCCTTTCCATTAACCCCTGTTTCACATCAAGTTCCTCTCTAAGTTGGTCACTCGATTTACTCCTCTCCGCCAAAGCCATTTGCTTTTCATGCAGTTGGTGTTTCATTTCATCTATGATCTTGTTTCTTGTATCAAGATCACCTCTAGTGGTTCTTAATTCTTCTTGTCTCTGCAAGAGATCTGTTTTTATATGTTGTAATTCATCCCGGTTTCTTGTAATTTCAAAGTTTCCCTTTTCCACTAATTTTCGCTCCGACTCAAGTTCCTCAGTTAATCTCTCCATTTGCCCTGTCTTCTCAACAAATAACATCTGTTTATCTGCAAGTTGCTTTCTCATCTGATCTATTATGCCATTTCTTGTAGCAATGTTTATCTCTAATTCTTCGTTTTGCTCGACAGTTGTTTTCAGATCGTTTTCTAAGTGCCCAATCTGTTTATTTTTACCCGTCAGTTCTTCAGTTTTCGCCTCCAATTCTGAACTTATCTGGTTTATATCTTGCTTTTGTTGGCCTATGCCTTCTTGCGCTTCTTTAAAAAGACTTTCAAGGGACTCATAATTTTGGTTTTTCTGAACAAGTTTTGACCAATTATCAGTAACTTGGCTTTTCATCTCTTCGATGATTTTATTCCTTGAACTGATCTGAGTCACCACTTCTTCAATTTCTTGATTTTTATCTTCAAGTTCCGTTTTTATCTCATCAATTTCTCTATCCCTTTTTTCAATTTCAAGTTTACATGCAAACGATCTTCCCAATGTATTTTTAAGTTCGGTGTCATTTTCTTCAAATTCTTCGTTTTTCTGCTGGAGTTCTGCACCAAGTTGTTTTAAATCTTCGCCCCTTATAGCAAGTTCACTATTTTTTGAAGCCAATTTTTGCCTCAAATCACTTATTTCGTTGTTGTTCCATTGTATTTCCTTAGATTTGGTTTCTAGCTCCATTTTTGTTTCATCTAGGCCTTCTTGAGTTTCTTTAAAAAGACTTTTGAGAGAATCATACTCTTGGTTTTTCTGAACAAATTTTGACCAATTGTCAGTAATTTGACTTTTCATTTCTTCTAGTATGTTTTGTCTTCGTCTAAGTTCTTCGTTTTTTAATTCCATTTGTTGTTGTTTCCCTTCAAGTTCAAATTTTATTTCGTCCATTTCTCTTTGTTTCTCATCCAACTCTTTTTGCTTTTCTTTTAGTTTAATCTCATTTGTTTCGAAATCGTCATTTTTTTTAGCAAGAATGATGTGTTGAGAAGAAAGTTGATCTTTCAGATTTTCAATTATTTTATTTCTGGATTTGATGTCTGAATTCAATATTTCAAGTTCATGGTCTCCTTTTCCAATTTCATTTTCTAATCTATTCATATCATTGTATTTCCTTTCAAGATCTGACTGATTCTCAAGTAATTCCATTTTGATTTTTTCTATCTCTTCATTTTTGATTTTTATGATTTCATCCTTTGACTTTATTTCGCTTATTTTATCTTCAATCTCTCTTTGTAACCGCTCCGTTTCGATATATTTTTCAGTTAATATATTCTCCTTTGAATCCCAATCTCTCCTTCTGCTTTCAAACTCTGCTTGAATCTTGCTAATGTTATAATCAAGCTCGTTTGCTTTTGAATTCTGTTGCCTTATTTTCTGTTCCATTTCATTTATTTTTTTGTCTTTTAGTTCCAACGTCTTGTCCTTTCTCAAAAGTTCCTCTCGCAGTTTTCTTGTTTCATAGTTTCCCCCTTCCAGTTCAGACTGCATTTTTCTAAGTTCGTTTGTTAATTTGAAAGTTTCTTGTTTTCCCGAATCTAGCTCTTCATATCTCTCATTAAGTTCTGACTGAATTCTCTTTATCTCGTCACTTTTCTTTCTAATCTTATCGAGTGCATCTAAAAATTCAGTATTTTTAAAATCGAATTTCCTTTTTTGCTTTTCTTCCATCCTTTTAGTTGGCTGCAAATTAATTTTTCTGCTGTTTCTTACAATGCCAATATCTCCAACGTTTCTTCCATTTATAAAGTGGGGTTTCGACTCAACTTCTAAAGAAACCTCATCTCCGTCTTTATCAATTACATCCAATGTATATATTGGCGTTGCCTTACCTATTAATCGAGAAACCCGTCTGTGCATCTCTTTTTTCCTTCCGTTTTCTGTTAAAAACTCTGCTTCGTTGGCCGGCATCCCAATGATTTTATTTTTTAAAATTCCAAATTTCTCACAAAAGGCATTGTTTATATCTAAAAAGCACCCTTTTTTGTCTATTATAAAGACAGGGTTTGAACTATCCATATATAATGACGTATCAGTAACATTTCCAGTTCTGTCTTTTTCTATTTTATCAGAACTATCTGACATATAATTTTACCTCACCCTAACCATAGTGGATTATTATGGTAGCACTATCCTCCATATAGTTAATAAGTATGCTTAATGCATTATAAGGATATTAACCTTTTTTAATTTTTTATATAAATAAGCGCTTCAGAAATTATATTGCATCTTTTTGCGTGAGTTTTTCCACAGCGTTTTTTAAATCATAGTTCCAATTTTATTTCTACATCCTTTATTTTCTCTATGCCTTTAAGAGATTTTAACATCCCTAAAACTGTATTTTTGATAATTTCGGACGGAAATTCGCTTAAAGTGATTTCTTCCCCATTTACTTTTATACTGATCTTTTCCATATCTTCTCTCCCAGAGATATCATTTTTTATTAGGTTAATGAGTTTTTCGAAATCATTGTTGTATGTCAGAATCGTATTTTCTCTTAAAGAGATATCTCCAATTCTTATTTTGGGAATTTTTTTGTCATTTGCCCCCTCGACAAAAATTAAATCGAATTCTCCAGAAGCATTTATAATCTTAAGAACCTCATCTAGGGTTTTGCCTTCCTTTAAGATAATGCATGTTTCCTTTTTTGATTTTAGTGAAACAAGGTATGCACCAGCTTCCGCGTGTCTGAAAGTGTCTTTGCCATTCTGATCGATTGAGATGAGTTTGTCTGAAATTTTTACAGTTGCTATTGAGATTTCATCCTCAGTTAACCTTTTTATTAACTTTTCAAGAAGAGTTGTTTTCCCTGAATTTGATTTTCCATAAAAGCCAAGGACAAACGGTTTTTTCATAGTAGGCAAAGATAGGTTTTGTATATGTAAATCTTTAGTCATATGAAGGTTTAGACTTATAGAAACTCAAATAATAACAAAAGCATTACATTTTTGTTAATGATCAACAAGCCATACGTTGCACTTTTCGTTTCAATTATATCTGTTTCGTTTGCAGCAATATTTATTGTATCGTGTACAGCGCCTGCGCTTTCGATTGCTTTTTACAGACTTTTGTTTACCGTACTTTTAGTTTTACCTTTTGTAATAATTCATAAAAAAACAAGAGTTGAACTCGTAAATCTACCTTTTAAAAGCCTTATTACAATGGCAATTATTGGATTAATTCTTGCTGCACATTTTGCATTATGGATTAAATCCTTAGAACTTACATCTATCGCAAGTTCGGTTATTCTTGTAACAGCCCATCCAATTCTAGTTGGCCCTGTATCGCATTATTTATTCAAAGAAAAGCTCTCGGTTATAAATATTATCGGAATTACGGCATCAATTTTTGGAGTTGCAGTACTTGTTTTTGGAAATTATGGTTTTGAATTTCAAGGAATTGGTGCACTTGAGGGAAACATTCTTGCAATACTTGGTGGAGCCGCTGCAGGCCTTTACATTCTCGGAGGAAGAAAACTAAGAAAAGAAGTTTCTGTTGCATCATATGCTTTTGTTGTGTATTCTGTTGCAACGGTAGTTTTACTTGTTTTGTGTTTATTTTTCAATGCTCCAATTTACAACTTAAGCATTCAGGATTATCAAATTATATTTTTAATGGCAGTTGTATCTGGAATTCTTGGTCACACTTTGTACAATTGGTCTTTGGGGTACGTAAGGGCTTCTGTTGCGTCTGTATTTTTGCTTGGGGAACCTTTAGGTTCAACTCTTCTAGCAATCGCAATTCCTTGGATAAACCAACTCCCTTCAAAATACACAGTTCTAGGGGGAATAATCATATTTCTTGGAATATATTTGACGTCAAGAAAACAAAAAGAGTCGAGTTTTCGCAACGTTTAAAAATAGATTTTTGATTCAGGCTGATTAGAGGTGTATAAAATGGATCAAAAAAAACTAATTACGATTACACTTGCAATACTAATTTGCATTGCTGCAATTGTTGTATTATATGTAAACTTACCACAAGCAGATGATGAAAATACGAATGATGGCAATACCAACGAAGAACCTGTAGTATTACTTACTGTTACATGTGGTGACGAACAAAACGAATATACCTTGGAAGAACTGGAAAGTTTTTCGTCAATAACTGGTACTGGAAGATACATTAAATCAAAAGCACTAAAACAAGGAACTGTAATAATTGAGCCAGGCTTAAATGAGCTGGCATGGGAATTTACTGGAGTTGAAATATCAACACTTGTAAATCAATTTGAAAATTTACCGGATAATTACAACATAACAGTAACTGCAAGTGATGACTGGACAAGCGAATATACAAAAGACAACGTTACAGGGACCATAGATATTTACAATGAAACAGGAAAGATTACAGGAACCTCCGGTGCTACAATGATTCTCGTATACAAAGAAGACGGATCGTATTATTCAGAAATTGATCCAGATAACGAGATAGGACCCTTACGAATTGCATTTGTGGGAGAAGATGTAATAACACTGTCGAGCCTGTGGTCAAAAATGGTTGTATCAATTGAAGTTGTCGAAATTTAAACAACCGCAATCTTTTTTCCTTCTTTACCTATTTATACATTACAAATGAGAGATATAAAGGAACTTGTAGATGGCATTAAAAAATATGGAAATACAACAGTTCAATTAAACTTCAATAGCAAAAAAAATACAGTTTCATATGTAACGATCTGCGAAAAACCTCGCGTACTGAAATGGTTTGTTCCAGGTTTAAAAAACAATATGAAAAATGAATATAAGG
>CAYLKT010000067.1:0-6131 GCA_964384305.1 uncultured Thermoplasmatales archaeon
ATGTACAGCACAAATGGTACATTTACTGTTAAGCTCGTAGTTACAGATGATAACGATTATACTGATACAGATACAACAACAGTAAACATTTTACAAGATACAGATGCAGATGGCTGGTCAGATAGTGAAGAAAACATTTATGAAACTAACATTACAGATCCTGAAAGCTATCCTTTAGATAACGATGGAGACAGAATCCCTGATGATTATGACGAAGATGATGATAATGATGGCTTATTAGATTATATTGAGGAGGCTTTAGGATCTGATTCAAAAGATGCTTCAGATGTGCATCTTATTGAAGTAGATGGAAACGACTATTACTTGGTTGATTTTGATAATGATATGATAAGTGACAAATTATACAGCCCCCTTGGAAAAATAACTAATGTCCAATATGTAGAAGATAACAAATATCTTTTAGATATTGATGATGACAAGGAATGGGATTATATTTATGATTCTGCAAGCGATAGTATAAGTATATATTCTGAAAAAGAAACACCTGATGAAGAACTTCCGTGGATCTTTATAATTATTGGAATTATAGCACTTGTGGTTATTGCAATTGTTGGAGTTTTGTATAAAGCAGGCTACATCCATATTGAGAGATATAAAAAATAGACTGAAATTCAACCAAACCTATTTTATATCCTTTTCTTCTTTCAGCTTTTTATTATGATAAGCCTTGGAATAGAAGGAACAGCTCATAGCATTGCTGTAGGAGTTGTTAAAAAAGAAGAGCAAAAATGCAAAGTTCTTTCTAATCTTATCAAAATTTATAGACCTGAAAAAGGTGGAATTCATCCTAGAGAAGCTGCGAATCATCATGCAAATAACGTTGCTGATTTGATTAAAGAATCTGTTGAAAAATCAGGATTAGCTTTTGAGAATATCGATCTTATTTCTTTCTCACAGGGCCCAGGGCTTGGCCCTTGCCTTCGTACTGCTGCAACTGCGGCTCGTGCACTTTCTCTTTCACTTAATAAACCACTCATGGGTGTAAATCACTGTGTTGCTCATATTGAGATAGGGCGTGGAACACTTGATGATTGTGGTGATCCTATTCTTCTATATACTTCTGGTGCAAATACTCAAGTAATCGGTTTTGCAGAAGGCAAATATCGTGTTTTTGGCGAAACGCTAGATATTGGGATCGGGAACTGTCTTGACAAGTTTGGCAGAAGCATTGAAATGGGATTCCCATGTGGACCAAAAATCGAAAAATTAGCTGAAAAAGGAAAAAAGTACCTTGAGCTCCCGTATTCGATAAAAGGAATGGATGTAGCTTTTTCGGGTCTTTTAACGGCTGCCGAACAAATGTATAAAAGTGGTGAAAAACTAGAAGACATTTGCTATTCAATTCAGGAAACAACCTTTGCAGCACTTACTGAAGTAACAGAAAGAGCAATGGCCCACACCGAAAAAGACGAAGTTCTTTTGGGTGGAGGTGTTGCAAGCAATAAAAGATTAAGGAACATGGTTCAAACAATGGCTGAAGAGAGAGGAGCATCCTTTTATGTTCCAAGAAAGGATCTATGCATTGATAATGGTGCAATGATAGCATGGCTAGGACTTTTGATGTACAATAGTGGCGTACGCATGAAGGTTAAAGATAGCTTCATTGATCAGCGATTTAGAACAGATATGGAAAAGGTGACTTGGCGTGAGTGACAAAGTTTTGTACAGAGGCGCAGAAGCGGAAATTTCTTTGACGATTTTTATGGATAAGCAAGTAGTGCAGAAACAAAGATTGAAAAAATCCTATAGAATAAAACAAATCGATGATCGGCTGATTTCATCTAGAACGAAAGAAGAGACAAAATTAATTTCAGAAGCTCGTCAAAGTGGCGTTTCGGTTCCAATAATTTATGATGTTGATCTTAAAACTGGAATAATACTTATGCAATATGTAGACGGTCAAAGAGTTAAAGACATTCTAAACAATTTGGATGAGGAGAGTAGGAAAAAGATTTGTAAAAAAATTGGAGAAAGTATTGCAAAGCTCCACAATGGTAATATTATTCATGGGGATATTACAACGTCAAATATGATTCTATTTGACGATAGTGTTTACTTTATCGATTTTGGACTTGGAGAAAAAAGTTCTGAGATTGAAGCGAAAGGAGTTGACCTGCATGTACTCATGGAGGCAATTGATTCAACCCATTCAAGATATTCAAATTGCTTCGATTATGTTTTGGATGGTTACAAATCCGAATTAAAAAATAATGCAGATCTCGTAATAAAAAAAATTGAGGAGATAGTAAAAAGAGGGAGATACAGATGAAAAAAATTTACTTCATTACAAGTAACAAGGGCAAGGTTTTAGAGGCGAAAGAAAAGTTTTCTTCTGTTGGAGTTCGAATTGAGCAAAAAAATCTAGGTTATCCTGAGCCGCAGGTAGACAGTTTAGAAGAAGTTGCATTATTTGGAGTAAAACACATTCAAAATATTTTGAGTGAGCCTTTCATTTTAGAAGATGCAGGTCTTTTTATAGATACTTTAGATGGTTTTCCAGGAGTTTATTCTGCTTATGTTTTCCGCACTATTGGTTGTAAAGGAATCCTTAACTTGCTAAGAGATGTTGAAAAAAGAGATGCAGTTTTCAAATCTGTATTTGCATACTCTGAACCAAATAAAGAGCCGATTCTTTTTATTGGTGAGTGTAGTGGAAGTATATCCAAAAAGGAAAACGGAAATAATGGTTTTGGATATGATCCAATCTTCATTCCATCAGGTGAGAAAAGAACATTTGCTTTAATGAACGCAAATGAAAAGAACCGTTTTTCTCATAGGGGAAAATCACTAGAAAAATTACTTGATTTTTTAGCACGTTGTGAGTGAAATATCTTTACAATCAGTAAAACTACCGCACTGGGCGTAGGCTAAAAGCCTCCTCAGATAAAAAAATATGTTTCATTTCTTCATAAGTCCCATTTCAGATAGTTTATCAGGAAGATATGTATCTGTCACATAATCCAGACCGTACTTTGCAAGAGCCTGCTGTTCTGATTTTTTCCCCATCTTAAGTTGAAGTTTTATTTCATTTTTCCAAAATGAGTCTTTAAATCTTGGATCTGTCAATTCGCTTTTTAGGGATTTTATATCCTCCTTTGTTAAAACGTCAGTTGGTAGATCGTAATTTTGAATATCTGAAGGTGTCACCCCCAAATATTGTGCAGAAGGGGTTGCAAGATATTCAGAAATATGGGCTGTTTTTATTGCACCGTATGCAACACTGGCAAAAATTCTGTAACTCCAAGGATCACAATCGGTAAAAACAACAACTGGAAGTTTTTTTTCTGTACTAAGCCTTTTAATAAATCTCCTAGTGGATCTTGCAGGTTGCCCCTTCAAATGAACAATAATTGCCCTGTTTGACTTATCAAACCCATTTTCCACAAGACGGTCAAACATACCACCTGTTTCTATTGCAATTATGTAGTCGGCATCAACACTTTTAAAATTTATCTTTTCTGATTCAACATTGTATGGGAATGAGTAACCGGAATCACCAACATCATCTTGACAGTGAATTTTCTTTTTTGTACCATTTCTTGTAACTTCTTCAATAGTTAAATTGCCAATTACCCTTGCCCCGTCCTCTTCAGGCCTTAATTTGAAATCCTCGCGCATGCAGCTTGTAATTACTTCCAAGTCTTCTGCAAGTAAGTTTGATTCGTTTTGTGCATGGAACTTGGCCATTTCCCATCCTTCGGAGATGTAATACATCTCTCTTAACGTGGAAGATTTGCCTGTCTTAATCATTGATTTTATAAATTCCACCATGTACATTGTTCTAAGAAGCATGTATGCTCCGTCAAGCGATTTTGCAGATCTTTCGGTGGTATTTTTTCCATACTTCCAAACACTGAAACCTTCATCAAATCTTATGTTTGATTTTGTACGTGTTGGAATAGTAAGATATGGAATTTCTGTTTTCTGAAAATCCTCATAAATTTTTTCTGCAATGGAATCGATTTTTGTTATAACTTTAGAATAATCCTTTTTTACCATTTTAATCGCCCTCCCACTTGTCAGCACCAATAACATAGGCGGGATTTATGTTTTCTATGTAAAGATCGTTTTCATCGAAGTCTCCTTTTTCAAGCCCTGCAAGTTCAAAATTCATGTCAATTTTGTTCGCTGGTTGAATTGTGCCCAGATCCCATTTTATGTAGTTTTGCATAATTTTTATTGGCTTTGGATCAACCGTCCCAACAACAGCATTTTCAGGAATCACTGCGTACAAATTGAATTTTTGAGGATTTCTTTTGTAATTTACAACCATAATTCTGCTTTTTGTTATGTATCCTTCGTTGCTTAGGGGCTTTTCATTTTCTTTTATGAGTGTTGTCTGTATCAGATCTCTTGAAGTCTTTTCGTATTGAACCAGGTCTTCTATCCAAACAATATCCATAATTTTTGTAATCACTGCATCAAGTGAAGGTACAGGTTTGTTTATCATGCCTGCAGATTTTTTTGCAATTTCTGGGAGTATTCTTGTAATGAGATCGAACTTTTCTCTTGTCTTTTTACGTCTAACTTCTTTGTGAATGTGATGTTGGACTTTTCTTGCACATTCCCTAAAAGCAAGTTTGATTTCATTCTCTATCTCAGGTATATCTGCAATTGCTTCCTTGCTTTCAGATGTAAACGGAATCTGAGTAGATGAAATGTGTGCGAGAAGTATTGCAGGTCCAGTTGGTATTCCTTTTCCAGAAGGTTGGTCAAGTCCATATCTTCTCCAGTCAATTGAAGAGATTGCCCGGGTTACTGCACAATCCCCTTGTTGATATAACAAAGGAACGCGATTTGCAAATCTCATAATTTTTATAGTTTTGTCCTTTGGAAGATTTCCCCCATAAACAAGGCCAACTTCAACCTGAAAAGGATTCCCAGAATAAACAGATGAGGGTCTTGATGTGGTAACAATAAATTCTGGCGAAATTTCCTGTGTTTCATGCTTCAAACTTCTTTTAATAAGCATTTCACCAATGGACGATAAACAATCAGTAGATGGAGACATTATTTTTACTTTTTTGAATGCTGTATGAAGCGCTAAAAACTGATCGCGTGTCAGTTCTTTTGGGTTCAGGGCCATGTCAATCCCTGCCTTTTCGCATACAAGTTTTGTTGTCCTGTCCCCCATGCTGCTAAATTCAGTTTTAAGAAATGAGGAAGTCCTTCTTGCATTCGTATGCTTTGCCATTTTTATCAGAGTACCAAGTTCGACTCCGTATGGATGTGGTTTTATTTCAACAGCTTTTTCCGGAAGAATCTCTGAAGTTCGTTCAAAAACATGCACGTTCCCATCTGCACTTTTATATGTTATCTGTGCATGCGGATTTACAATCGATATGTTTTGAAGATATTCATAGACGTATTTTTTACCTCTCAAATAATCGGCAATTATGCTTATCTCTACTCTAGTTCCAGAGGGTTTTTCCCAATGGACCGTACTCCTAGAAACAACCTCAGCTCTGTTTCTATTTGTATCGATGGCAAGTTCAATAATATGGGCAGGTCTGTCTTCTTCAACTTTTGAAGTGATTTTTGCATGTTTTCCAGTAGTTAGCTGCCCATACAAAACAACCGCCGAGATACCAATTCCTTGCTGTCCCCTACTTTGCCTTATTGCGTGAAATCTGGACCCGTAAAGCAATCTTCCAAAAATATGAGGGATTTGTTTTTTTATGACTCCGGGACCATTATCTTCAATTATAATCTTACATTCGTCATCTGAATGATTCTGAATTTCAACATAAATCTCTGGCAGTATATTTACTTCCTCACAAGCATCAAACCCATTGTCGACACCTTCTTTGACACTTGTAATGAGGGCTCTTGTTGGATTCCCAAATCCCAATATGTGTTTGTTTCTCTCAAAGAACTCGGCAACCGAGATTTCTTTTTGGTTTTTTGCAAGGTCATATGCTGTTATTTTTGCCAAAATTTCACGTCCCTTATTGAGGGTTACGCACCCAGAGGACATAATAGAAATATCAATTATAAAATTATGCATTTTAAAAGAAAATTATATGAATAAAAATAACAAAATCAAAATTTTGATTACCAATAATCTCCGGCAATAAAACCAAAACAATAACATCTATTTTCTTTGGAGA